>NZ_JBNHGL010000105.1:0-9631 GCF_059091245.1 Arthrobacter sp. Y3225116 | reverse complement strand
CGCCCGCCCAGGCCCCCGTTCCCGCCCAGGCCCCCGTTCCCGCCCTGGCGGTGCGCGGCTTGGCGAAGCGCTTCGGCGACAAGATCGCCGTCAACGGCGTCAACCTGGACGTGCCCGCCGGCTCCTTCTACGGGTTGGTCGGGCCGAACGGGGCGGGCAAGACCACCTCGCTCTCCATGGCCACCGGGCTGCTGCGGCCGGATTACGGCCAGGTGTGGGTGCACGGCGTGGACGTCTGGGCCGAGCCGCTGACGGCCAAGCGCCTGATGGGCGTGCTGCCCGACGGCGTCCGGCTGTTCGACCGGCTGACCGGCGAGCAGCTGGTCACCTACGCCGGGCTGCTGCGGGGCATGGACCGGGAGACCGTGGCCGCCCGCGTACCGGACCTGCTGCGCGCCATGGACCTGACCAACGACGCCGGCACCCTGGTGGTGGACTATTCCGCCGGCATGACAAAGAAGATCGCCCTGGCCACCGCCCTGATCCATGCGCCGAAGCTGTTAGTGCTGGATGAACCGTTCGAGGCGGTAGACCCGGTCTCCGCGGCGAACATCCGCGACATCCTCCACGACTACGTGGACTCCGGGGGCACGGTGATCGTGTCCAGCCACGTCATGGACCTGGTCCAGCGCATGTGCGACCACGTGGCGGTGATCGCCGGCGGCAACGTGCTGGCCGCCGGCACCGTGGACGAGGTCCGCGCCGGCGCGAGCCTCGAAGAGCGTTTCGTCCAGCTGGTCGGCGGACGGACCCAGGCGGAGGGGCTCGAGTGGTTGCGCACCTCGTAAGGCTGAAGCTGGCGCTGCTGCGCAACGGCTTCAAACGCAGCCCGTGGCAGCTGGTGGGCGTGATCCTCGGCGGCCTGTACGCGATCGGCATGCTGACCCTGCTGATTTCCGGACTGTTCTTCCTCAGCTACACGGAGCCGGACATGGCCCGCATGGTGGTGGTGCTGGGCGGCTCCGCGGCCTTCCTGGGCTGGGCGCTGATCCCGATGATGGCCACCGGCGTGGACATGACGCTGGACCCGGCCCGGTTCGTGACCTACGCCGTGCCCATGCGCCAACTGCTGCTCGGGCTCGCCATCGGCGGCCTGGTCGGCATCCCGGGCGTGGTGACCCTGGTCGCCGCGCTCGGGCACGCGGCCGCCTGGTGGCAGCACCCGGCAGCGCTCGTGGCCGCCGTCCTGTGCGCCCTGGTCGCGACGCTGACGTGCGTGGTGCTCTCCCGCGTGACGACGTCGGCGTCCACGACGCTGGCCAGCTCGCGCCGGTTCAAGGACCTCAGCGGCGTCATCGGCATCATCCCGCTGGTGCTGCTGGGACCGATCATGGTCGGCATCGTCGAGGGGTTCCGCAGCTCGCAGGACTTCCTGCCGGCCCTGACCGAGGGCTTGGCCTGGTCGCCGCTGGGCGCGGTCTGGGCCGTCCCCGGCGACCTGGCCCTGGGCAACTGGGGCGCGGCCGGCGCCCGGCTGCTCATCGCGGTGGCCTTCCTGGCCGTGCTGGCCTGGCTGTGGAAGCTCAGCCTGGCCCGTGCACTGGTCACCCCGCCGTACAAGGCCGTGTCCCGGAAAGCCGGCGGCAAACTGGGCTGGTTCTCCCGGATGCCCGGCACCCCTGCCGGAGCCGTGGCGGCGCGTGCGCTCATCTACTGGTTCAAGGATCCCCGCTACGGGGCGTCCCTGGTGTCCATTCCGCTCATACCGGTGGCGGTCTTCTTCGGCCTCTCGCAGACCGGCGATTTCACCTTCATGCTGTGGCTGGGCCCGATGATCGCCTTCCTGCTGTCCTTCGGCATCTCCGCGGACATCGCCTACGACAACACGGCGTTCGCGCTGCACGTCACCACCGGCGTGAGCGGACGGGCCGACCGGATCGGCCGGGCCGCGGCCTGCGCCGTGATCGCGCTGCCGGCCACCGTCGTGCTGACCGTGCTGCCGTTCGTGTTCATCGGCGGGTGGCACCTGCTGCCGCCCGTTTCCGGGGTGGCCCTCGGCGTGCTGCTGACCGGCCTGGGCCTGTCCAGCGTGGTCTCGGCCCGTTACACCTACAACGTGCCGCTGCCGGGGGAGAGCCCGTTCAAGACTCCGCCCGGCTCCACCGCCCGGATGATGCTGGTCCAGCTCGGCGGGCTCGGCGTGCTGGTGCTGCTCTCGCTGCCGGAACTGGTGCTGGCGCTGATCGGTGTCTTCACCGGCGACGCGCTGTGGGGCTGGCTGGCGCTGGCTGTCGGCCTCGTGCTCGGGACGGTCCTGCTGGTGGTCGGCATCGAGCTCGGCGGCCGCTGGTATGACCGCCGGACGCCGGAACTCCTCCAGGCCGTGGCCAAAAACAAATAGCACACCGGCCCGGCAGCAGCGGCGGGTGACGACGACGGGGGAGCCGAGCTCCGCCGTCGTCGTTCCTGTTTCAGGGGTTAAGATGGGTGGCATGAGTCTTCCTCCGGATCCTTTCGAAAACGACCCCCTCGCGCCGCAGACCCCGGGCGGGTCCACCGCGACGATCGAGCGTGAAGAACTCCGCGAAGAGCTTGAGCCCGGTGACCGCGAACGCTTTGCGCACTACGTCCGCAAGGAAAAGATCATGGAGTCGGCGCTGTCCGGCGAACCGGTGATCGCCCTCTGCGGCAAGGTGTGGGTGCCCGGCCGCGACCCGAACAAGTTCCCGGTATGCCCGGACTGCAAGGCCATCTACGAGGGCCTGCGCCCCGGCGGCGACGATTCCGGCAAGAAGAAGTAGTAACCTTTCCCTCCCCACGTGTGCGGGCGCGTCCGGTGCCCGCCGCGCTTCCCCCTGCCTGCCAAGAAAGTCAGCCCTGGTTTTTTGATGCCCGAATCCACCGCCATCCGCGCGCCCGGCGCCATGTCTGCTGCCTACCGGCCGCTGACCATCGGCCTGCTGACGGTGATCACGCTGGCGGCGTTCGAGGCGGTGGCGGTGGCGACGGCGATGCCGGTGGTGGCGGCCGACCTGGAGGGCAAGTCGGCCTACGGGCTGGCGTTCTCCATGTTCCTGACCGCTTCGCTGCTGGCCAGCGTGGTGGCCGGAGTCTGGTGCGACGCGAAGGGCCCGCGCCCGGCGCTCGCCGCGGGGCTGGTGCTGATGGTCGCCGGCCTGGTCCTGTCAGGGGTGGCCGGGGAATTCTGGATCTTCACCGCGGGCCGCGCCGTGGCCGGGCTGGGCGGCGGCTTCGCGATCGTGGCCGTCTACGTGATCATCGGGCAGGTCTATCCGCAGCGGCTGCAGCCGGTGGTCTTCGGCTGGCTGGCCGCCGCCTGGGTGGTGCCGTCGCTGGTGGGGCCGCTGGCCGCCGGCGTCGTCGCCCAATACATTTCCTGGCGCCTGGTGTTCTACGGCGTGGCGCCGATCTTCCTGCTGGCCGTGCTGGTCATCTGGCCGCAGACCGGCAGCGTGGGAGCCCCGGAGAACCCGACCACGGACAAGCGCGGCGGGCGCCTGCAGGCGATGCGGGGCCTGATGCTGGCCGGCGGCGTCTTCCTGGCGCAGTGGGCGCTGTTCGAGGCGGTCGCCGGCGGGTCCGCCGGGAAGCTGGTGCTGATGTACGCGCTGGCCGCCGGCGGCGTGGTGCTGGCCTTGGCGGCGCTGCCCAAGCTGATGCCGCCGGGCACCTTGCGGCTGCGCCGCGGGCTGCCCAGCGTGATCGCCACCCGCGGACTGATTAACCTGGCGTTCTTCGGCGCCGAGGCGTTCATCCCGCTGATGCTGGTGGCGGCGCACGGCATCTCGCCGGCGACGGCGGGCCTGGCCCTGACGGCCGGCGCGGTCGGCTGGAGCATCGGCTCCTGGCTGCAGGCACGCGTCGAGACCGCCCGGCACCGGATGCTGGTGATCGGATCCGGCATCCTGACCGCCTGCATGGGGCTGATGGCGCTGGTGTCCGCGCCGTCCGTGCCGCTCGCGGCGCTCATCGTCGTCTGGGCGCTGGCCGGGTTCTCGATGGGCATGGCCTTGTCCACCACGTCCGTGATGGTGCTGAAGCTGTCCGCCCCCCAGGAGCGCGGCCGGAACTCCGCGTCGCTGCAGCTGGCCGACCAGCTGGGCGGCGTGGTGGGTACCGCCGGGGCGGGTGGACTGTTCGCGCTGCTGCGGGACCCGGACAACCCGGGCTCGGTGGGCGTCTACGTGGTGATTTGGCTGGTGCTGGCCGTGGTGGCGGCAGGCGGGATCGCCACGGGCTGGCGCAGCGCGGAACGGATTGAAAACGGACAGGAACAACGGGAGGAGGCCAGCAAATGAGCAACGACACACTATTCGGCGCCGGACCGGTGCTGCCGCCGGCTTACCCGGAACGGGCCGCGTGGGGCACCGCCCCCAAACTGCGCCAATGGCAGGCCGAGGCCCTGCAGAAGTACTTCGACATGGCCCCGCAGGACTTCCTGGCCGTGGCTACCCCCGGCGCGGGCAAGACCACCTTCGCGCTGCGCGTGGCCACCGAACTGGTGGACCGGGGGATCGTCAACCGGATCACCGTCGTCGCCCCGACGGACCACCTCAAGCGCCAGTGGGCGGACGCCGCGGCGCGCGTGGGGCTGGCCATCGATCCGAACTTCAAGAACTCGGACGGTTCGCACGGCCGCGATTTCATCGGCGTCGCCGTCACCTACGCGCAGGTGGCCATGAAGCCGCTGTTGCACCGGGCCAAGACCGAGGCCGCCAAGACGCTGGTGATCCTGGACGAGATCCACCACGGCGGCGACGCCCTCAGCTGGGGCGACGGCATCCGCGAGGCGTTCGAACCCGCCGCCCGGCGCCTGGCGTTGACCGGCACCCCGTTCCGCTCGGACACGGCGGCGATCCCGTTCGTGGAGTACGCCGAGGACAAGGACGGCATCCGCCGCTCGCGGGCCGACTACACCTACGGCTACGGCAGCGCCCTGCGTGACCACGTGGTGCGCCCGGTCATGTTCATGGCCTACTCGGGGCAGATGCGCTGGCGCACCAGTTCGGGGGACGAGTACGCCGCGTCGCTCGGCGAGGCCGCGGTCACCAAGGACATCACGGCGCAGGCCTGGCGCACGGCGCTGAACCCGCAGGGGCAATGGATCCCGTCGGTGCTGGCGGCCGCCGACAAGCGGCTGACCGAGGTCCGCCGGGCCGTGCCCGACGCCGGCGGGCTGGTGATCGCCACCGACCACGAGGACGCGCGGGCCTACGCCGGCCAGCTGAAGAAGATCACCGGGGAATCTGCCACCGTCATCCTCTCCGACGACGCCGGCGCCTCCGAAAAGATCGAGGCGTTCTCCGCCGGCGACAGCCGCTGGATGGTCGCCGTCCGCATGGTCTCCGAAGGCGTGGACGTGCCCCGCCTCTCGGTCGGGGTCTACGCCACCTCGACGGCGACCCCGCTGTTCTTCGCGCAGGCGGTGGGCCGCTTCGTGCGCGCCCGGAAGCGCGGCGAAACGGCGTCGGTGTTCCTACCGTCGGTGCCGAACCTGATGGAACTGGCCAACCAGATGGAGCTGGAGCGCGACCACGCGCTGGACCGGCCGGACAAGGACAACGACGAGGGCTTCATTCCCGAAGAGGCCCTGATGGAGCAGGCCAACCGGGAAGAGTCGGCATCGGACGCGCTCACCAAGCAGAAGTTCGAGGCGCTGGATTCCCAGGCGTCCTTCGACCGTGTGCTGTTCGACGGCGCCGAGTTCGGCACCGGCGGCGAGCTCGGCAGCGAAGAGGAACTGGACTTCCTGGGCATCCCGGGGCTGCTGGACGCGGAGCAGGTAGGCATGCTGCTGCGCCAGCGCCAGCAGGAACAGCAGTCGCGCAAACGCAAGCGCTCGGGCGGGGCCGCGGATCCCGAGCCGGCCCCTGCCGTGGTTGACCACCGGCAGCTGACCGAACTGCGCAACCAGCTGGCCAAGAACGTGTCCGCCTGGTCGGCGCGCTCCGGCATGCCGCACGGCGTGGTCCACTCCGAGCTGCGCCGGGTCTGCGGCGGCCCGCCGGTGGCCCAGGCCAACGAGGAGCAGCTGAACAGGCGCCTGAAGAAGCTTCAGGACTGGTTCATCGGCCGGAAGTAGCCGTGTGCGGGCAACCGGCCTGGCTGCCGGTCGTGGTCGACGCGGATTTCGGTCGGGGCCCGCATGGCCGTGGGGCAGCCCGAAGCCAGTGACGGCGCAGCGTCCCGCCCGGCCTGGAGCCGAGGTCGGGGGATGGCTGCGAAGTCAGGGCGTATAAACGGTGATCTCGCAGCCCGACCCTGACCTCGCGATGAGGTCAGGGGGTGCGGCAGGTGATCTGGACGCGTGCCCCGGACCTCGTGGGCGGGACGCGGGTTTTGCCCACGTCGCGGGGGCCGGAGGCCGGAATCGCTAAGCGGCGCATCGCTGAGCGAGGAACGAGCGAGGCGTCTAAGCCGCGTGCAATTCCGGCGCAGGCCCGCCCTGCTATTCGATGACGTCGATGCCGTAGTCGCTGAATTCGGCCAACGTCTTCTCGACGCGCCCGGCATTGATGCCCGCCGACAGTGCCAAATTGACGGCGGTGGCGTACCCGGCCTGCGCGGCATCGAGGGCGGTCTGGCGGACGCAGTAGTCGGTCGCCAGGCCGGCCACCACCACCTCGTCCACCCCGTGCTCCTGCAGCCAGTCATCCAGGCTGGGCATCTCGACCTGCTCTTCCTCCTCGTCGCCCTCGCGCTCCCCGGTGGCCACCTCGTCCGCCGGTGCCAGCAGTCCGTCGAAACCGGAGTAGCCGGCGTCGTACTGGCCCTTGCGGAAGTAGGCGTCGATCCGGTCGGTGTCCAGGTCGGGATGCAGGTCTGCCCCGCGGGTACCGGCGACGCAGTGCCGCGGCCAGCTGTCCACGAAGTCCGGCTCGTCGGAGAAGTGGCTGCCCGGATCCACGTGCCAGTCCTGGGTCGCCACCACGACGTCGTATTCGTCCGGCCGGGTCTCCAAGTGCTCGCTGATGTCGGCGGCAGTTTTCGCCCCGCCGTCGACGGCCAGGGCGCCTCCCTCGCAGAAGTCGTTCTGGACGTCAACGATGATCAGTGCGCGTGTCATGGCTGCTCCTCGAATTCGGTGGGAATGGCGGCCTCGCCGCGCTGCAGCCGGTTAACGGCGCCGGGCAGCTCGGCCATGGAAGCGGTGTGGCGTTCGGCGGCACGGCGGACGCCCTCGGCGCCGGTCCAGCCGTCCGCCAGCTTGCCGTTCGTGACGAACTGCTGCAGCAGCGGGCGGTCGTTGCCGTCGTCGAAGGGCGGGTGGCCGATGCCGACCACCTCGGCCGTGGCGGACCCGTGCCCGTCCAGCCGGCGCAGCGCGTATTTGCGTCCGCCGACGGAAATCTTGTTCTTCGACGCCTTCGCCACCGACACCTGCTCGCCGTTGCTGCCCTCGCGGCTGACCAGCTTGTAGACCATGCTCGCGGTGGGCGCGCCGGATCCGGTGACCAGCGCGGTGCCGACGCCGTAGGAGTCCACCGGGGCCGAGGCGAGCGCCGCGATCGCGTATTCGTCCAGGTCCGAGGTGACGGTGATGCGGGTGTGGTGGTTGCCCAGGTCGTCCAGCAGCTGGCGCACCCACTGGGCCTGGGCGATCAGGTCGCCGGAATCCAGCCGCACGCCGCCCAGCTCCGGACCCGCCAGGTCCACGGCCGTACGGACGGCGGTTTCGACGTCGTACGTGTCCGCCAGCAGGGTGGTACCCACGCCCAGCGAGGCCAGCTGCGCCTCGAAGGCCTGCTGCTCGGTGTCATGCAGCAAGGTGAAGGAATGGGCGGCGGTGCCCACCGTCTTGACGCCGTACCGGTAGCCGGCTTCCAGGTTGGAGGTGCTGGAGAAGCCGCCGATCACCGCGGCCCGGGCTGCGGCGACCGCCGATTCCTCGTGCGTGCGCCGGGACCCCATCTCGATGCAGGGCCGGCTGCCAGCCGCCCCGGTCATCCGCGAGGCGGCGGAGGCGATGGCGCTGTCGTGGTTCAGCACGGACAGGATGAAGGTCTCCAGCACGCAGGCCTCGGCGAAGCTCGACTCCACCACTAGGATCGGCGAGTACGGGAAGTAGGCCTCGCCCTCGGCATAGCCGTAGATGTCGCCGGAGAAACGAAAATCGGCCAGCCAGTCGATGGTGCGCGCGTCCACGACGTCGGTGCGGGCCAGAAAATCCAGCTGGTGCTCGGAGAACGTGAAGTGTTCCAGGCCCTCCAGGATCCGGCCGGTTCCGGCCACCACGCCGTACCGGCGGCCTTCCGGCAGCCGCCGGGCGAACGCCTCGAAGACCGAACGCCGGTGCGCTGCGCCGGAGTGCAGGGCGGCCTGGAGCATGGTCAGCTCGTAATGGTCGGTGTACAGGGAGGTGCTGGGGTGCGCCCAGCCGGCTGCAATGTTCACATCCCCGACTCTAATCCTGTTTCGCCCTCCGGGCAGTTTCGTGCCGCCGTCGCTGCCCGGGCAGTTTCGTGCTGACGTCGGGCCGTCCGCAGGTCCGCCGCCGTCGCCGGCCGGGCGGTTCCGTCGTGCCGACGGGCCGACGGGCCGACCGGGCGCTCCCGTGCCCCCGTAAGGCCGGCCGGGCCCGCCCTGCCTACAATGGAAGCCATGACCGTGAGCATCCTTCCCTCCTGCACAACCGTGCTGGACTCGGATATCGAGACGTCCCGCCGCGCGGAATCCGCCGAACTTACGGCCAAGGACACCCCGTGGGTCGTGATCGTATGGAACGACCCGGTCAACCTGATGAGCTACGTCAGCTATGTCTTCCAAAGCTACTTCGGCTATTCGGAAACCAAGGCCCGCAAGCTGATGCTCGAGGTGCACCAGCAGGGCAAGTCGGTGGTGGCCACGGGCAGCCGCGAGCAGGCCGAGCGGGACACCGTGGCGATGCATTCGTTCGGCCTGTGGGCCACGTACCAGAAGGCGGACCAGGCGTAGATGGCCAAGGCATTCAAGCACACGCGCAAGGGAATCACCGGGTTCCTGGAGCCCGCCGAGCGGGACCTGATCCGGAAGCTGTTCGCGGACGTCGTCGCCATGCTGGAAGTCGACCGGCAGGACGAGGACCCCCTCGCGGCGATCGTGGGCCTGGACATGGATGCCGCCAAGCCACGGGACCCCGCGCTGCTCCGGTTGCTGCCGGATGCGGTGGAGCACGACGACGGCGAGGCCCTGGAGTTCCGCAAGCTCACCGAACGCACGCTGCGGGAGGACAAGCTCGGGGCGCTGCGCGCCAGCGCGCTGCTGCTCGAACAGACGCCGCTGCACCTGACCGACGAGCAGGCCCGGCTGTTCGCCCGGGCCGTGAACGACGTCCGCCTGGTGCTGGCCGAGCGGCTGGAGCTCCGCACCGATGAGGACGCCCAGGCCCTGCATGAGATCGACGACTGGTCCCAGGCCGAGGACCTCGAGACCTACCTGGCGCTGGTCTACAACTTCATGACCTGGCTCCAGGAGACCCTGATGCAGGCGCTGCTGGACGGGCTGGACCACCCGTCGGGCCGGCATCGCTGAGCCACGCCTCGGCGCGCCGGCACCGCTGAACCACGCGCCGTCGGGCCGCCACCGCTGAGCTGTGCTCCGTCGCGCCGGCGCCTGGAACCGAGGCCCCGGAAATCGCGAGGCCACGCCCTGCGGCGGCCAAGCCGCGGACCGCGGGGATGGGCCACACCCT
>NZ_JBNHGL010000104.1:0-9652 GCF_059091245.1 Arthrobacter sp. Y3225116 | reverse complement strand
ACACACCACAGGGGCGGCACGCCACGGCACTTTCAACCAATAAATAATTGGTATCAACAAACTTGGCACACTATTGAGTTCTCAAACAACAGGAGCAAACGAATACTTCCCAAAAGAATTTCTTCCGAAATTCGCTTTGCTTTTCTTCGCTGCGATGTTTCTACTTTATTTCATTCCTTTTCTTTCTGTCAAATCGGCGTTTCCGCTTCATTTACCTCGAGAAAAGGAACCCATCACAAAAACCCAGCTAATTTGTCTGCGCACTCGGGCGCATGCCAGTCGCTGTCTTTTTATCGAAGGGGCTTGTCGCGTTCCGGCCGGCTGTTTCACAACCAGCGGCGGCGACTCAGAAAACAATACACGGCACCGGACGGGCCCGCAAATCGCCGGCGGGTGATGCCCGCCACTGATGCCGAAGGGCCCGCGGCCTCCCCTGACCAGGGGGACTGCGGGCCCTTCGACGTGGCCGGCTGACGTGCGAACGCCGACGGAATCAGGCAGACACTTCGACCATGGCGAGAGTGCGCTTCCCGCGGCGCATCAACAGGTACTTGCCATGCAGGAACTGTTCACTCCCGACCGAAGCGTCCGGATCGGTAATTTTCTGGTTGTTAACGTAGGCGCCGCCCTCGGCTACGGTCCGTCGCGCCGCGGAATTGCTGGCGGCCAGACCGGACTGGACCAACAAGTCAATGATGCCGGTGGTAGCTGCACCGGTCACTGCGCTGGGCAGCTCGGCAGTGGCGGCGACAAGAGTCGCCTCGTCCAGCTCGGCCAGGTCGCCCTGCCCGAACAGGGCCGCGGAGGCGGCGATCACTTTCTCGGTGGCGGCGGGGCCGTGCACAATCGACGTCACGTCATAGGCCAACGCACGCTGTGCCTCACGGGCATGCGGCCGTTCGGCTACGGCGCGCTCAAGCGCTTCGATCTCCTCGCGGGAACGGAAGGTAAAGACCTTGAGCCGCTGCACCACGTCCGCGTCGGCCGTGTTGAGCCAGAACTGGTACATGGCGTAGGGGCTGCACATGTCCGCATCCAGCCAGATGGCATTGCCCTCGCTCTTGCCGAACTTGGTTCCGTCGGAGTTCGTGATCAGCGGCGTGCCGATGGCGTGGACAGACTTGCCCTCCACCTTGCGGATCAGCTCGATGCCGCTGGTGAGGTTGCCCCACTGGTCGGATCCGCCGGTCTGCAAGATGCAGCCGTACTGCCGGTACAGCTCCAGGTAATCCATGCCCTGCAGGATCTGGTAGCTGAATTCGGCGTAGCTGATCCCCTCGTCCGAGTTCAGCCGGGACGCGACGATGTCCTTCTTGACCATCGTGCCGACGCGGAAGTGCTTGCCGACGTCGCGCAGGAAGTCCAAGACACTCAGCGGGGCCGTCCAGTCCAGATTGTTGACCATGCGCGCGGCGTTCGTACCGTCGAAGTCCAGGAAGCGCTGCACCTGTCCCTGCAGGCGGTCCACCCACTCGGCGACGGTTTCCTTGGTGTTCATGGTGCGCTCGGCGGTAGGTCGGGGATCGCCGACCAACCCGGTGGAACCACCTACAAGGCCCAGCGGCTTGTGCCCCGCCAGCTGGAGCCGGCGCATGGTCAGCAGCTGGACCAGGTTGCCCAGGTGAAGGCTGGGTGCGGTGGGGTCGAAGCCGCAGTAATACGTGATCGGGTCCCCCGCCAGCACCTTCTCCAGTTCGGCTTCATCGGTCGAAACATGGACGAGGCCGCGCCACTTCAGTTCCTGCCAAACATTGGCAAAACCAGGGTCGTTGCGTTGGGAAGCGAAAAACGTATTATTCACGGATACCAAATTATCAGCCTTCAATGCCCTCGGGGACGTCGCCTTCGGCCAACAGCCGGAGCCGCTGGGTCGGACGGGTCATGGCGACGTAGAGATCTCCGACGCGGCCGCCGACCCGGTGGAGAAGCTCACCCGGCTCAAGCACTACAACGGAATCGAACTCCAGGCCCTTTGCCTCCTGCGGACCCAGCACGCTGATGTCCTGTTCCATCCCCCCGGCACCGCCGCCCACCCGCGCACCATAGGCTGCGGTCAGCGCGTCCCGGACGTCCCGGAGGCGGTGGTCGGAGGCAATAACCGCCAACAGACCGCCGTCGGCAGCGGCAAGCTCCTCGGGCATGACCTCCAAAAGCCGTTCGACCATGCGGCCCTCCGGCACCCGGTCCACGACCGGCGACCAGCGGCCGTCGCGCACGGCCTTCGGAGCCGTCACGACCAGGCCCGCGGCGTTGGCCATCCGGACCGCGGCCTGCGCAATCTGGGACGGCGTGCGGTAGTTCACGGTGAGTTCTTCAAGCTGCCAGCGGTCGCCGGCGAACGGCTCGAGTGCCTGCTGCCACGATTCCGCGCCGGCGGCCGAACTAGTCTGGGCGATATCGCCGACGACGGTGAACGACTTAAGCGGGCAGCGGCGCATCAGCAGCCGCCACTGCATGGCCGACAACTCCTGCGCCTCGTCGACCACAATGTGGCCAAAGGCCCAGGTGCGGTCAACGGCGGCCCGTTCGGCAGCGGTGAAGCGGGTCTGCTGCGCCTGGTTGTAACCGGCCAGGTCCTCGGCGCTGACCACACCGTCGATCCCGATATCACGCAGCATCTGGTCGACGTTCCGCAGCGACTGCTCCGCATTGGCGACGTCGCGGGCCCGCTCGGCATCCCGCTGGGCCTTGTCCCGCCCGGCCGAGGCATCCATGTCCCCGAGCAGCTCCGCGGCTTCGTCCAGCAACGGCACATCGGCTTCCGTCCACGGCGCGTCCGCGGGGCGCAGCAGCAGCTTGCGTTCGGCTTCCGTCAGATCGGGAGCGGCCGCCTCCAGATGGGCCGGCTTGCTGAGCAGTTCCCTGACCAGCTGTTCCGGGGTCAGCGGCATCCAGCACAGATTAAGCGCCACCCTGACGTCGCGCGAGGTGCGCACGTCTTCGATCAGATAGGCACGGTCCGCGTTGTTTCCCGGTCCGGACGATTTCTCCAGTGCCTCCGCCAACTGGTCCGCCAGTTCGCGCAGCAGGATCTTCACGAACGTGACCCGGGCCGTGTTGTGTGGTTTACCGGTTGCCCGTGCCCGGTCGCGGGCCCGTGCCACTTGGCGCGGCGTCAGCGTCAGCATGGTGCCCTCGACGTTGAGCCTGCGCGGTTCCGCCGGAAGCCGCTGCCGGTTGGCCACTGCGTTGGCCACGACGCCGGCCATGGACAGGCGGCCTTTGATCTCGGCCACGGCCGGGTTGCTCTCGGACACGGTCCGTACGCCGGGCATCAGCCCGCCCAGGGTGGACATCACCACTCCGGTCTCGCCCAGCGAGGGAAGCACCCGCTCGATGTACTTCATGAAAGAGTTCGATGGCCCCACCAGCAGCACGCCGGCGGACTTCAGCCGTTCGCGGTGCGAATACAAGAGGTAGGCCGCCCGGTGCAGGGCGACGGCGGTCTTGCCCGTACCGGGACCGCCCTGCACCACGAGGATCCCCGGCATCGGGGCCCTGATGATGCGGTCCTGTTCGGCCTGGATGGTGCCGACAATGTCGGACATGGCTCCGGTCCGCTTCGAATTCAGCGCCGCCAACAGGGCCCCTTCGCCCTGCAGGACCCCGTCCTCGGAGAGCATGGTCGGATCCAGCACGTCGTCTTCGATGCCCTTGACCTGGTGCCCCTGCAAAATCAGGTGCCGGCGCCGCCGGACTCCGAGCCGTTCGAAGGCCGTAGCCTGGTAGAACGCCCCGGCTTCGGGGGCCCGCCAGTCCACCATCAGCTGCTGCAGGTCTGCTGTGCTGAGTCCGATCCGCCCGATGTAGCGGCGGTCGCCGTCGTCCAGATCGAGCCTGCCGAACACCAACCGGTCGTCCACGGCGTTCAGTTGCGCCAGCCGGTCTTCATACATGGTGGCAAAAGCGTCGCGCTCGGAAATGTTCTGCATGCTTCCCACGGCCCCGCTGCTGCGGACGCGGGCCAACTGTTCCTGTTTCTCGGCGCGCAGTTCTTCCAGCCGGCGGTACAGCCCCGCTACGTAGGCGCGCTCAAGTTCAAGCTCGGCATGGGCCGAAGGCGATTCAGGCATACGTGTTTTCCCTCCCCAAAAGGCAGACCGTCCATTCTACTACCGGCGCGCCGAATTTTCTTCCGTCGGAACGACCGCGGGCGGGTGGGCACGCGCCCTTTCGCCAAGGACGCAATTGCCGGGGCCTATTCACGCACCAGCGAGCGGATGCGGTGCCCGGTCAGGGCAGACCTGCCCCGCAGGGCCGAGAGCTCGAGGACCACGCCGAATCCGGCAACCTGCACCCCTGCCCGTTCGAAGAGGCGGCACGCCGCGCCGAGGGTCCCTCCGGTGGCCAGCACATCGTCCAGGATCAGGACGCGCGAACCCGGCACCAGTTCATCGGCATGGATCTCCAGCGTGGCGGTGCCGTACTCCAGCGCGTAGTCTTCGGAAATCGTCCTGCGCGGCAGTTTGCCTTTCTTGCGCACGGTGATGACCCCGGTGCCGGAGGCATACGCGGCCGCAGCGGACAGCAGGAAGCCGCGGGCCTCGACACCGGCCACGGCGTCGAACTGGCCCTCGAACGGATCGATCAGCGCGTGCACCAAGGCGTGCAGCGCCTCGCCGTCGGCGAATACAGGGGTAAGGTCCCGGAAGATGATCCCTGGCTTCGGATAGTCCCGAACCGTTTCCGACAGACGGTTGACCATGGCTTCAACTGATTCGCGGGGACGTTCATTCACCCGTCTACCCTACCCGCTGCCGGCGCGCCGGCGCGGCTTCGCGGCCCGGTACTGCGAGACCGTCGGGTCCCCCTCGAGCCAGAAACGCCACGGGTAGGCCGCGGTGCCGCCCTCGCCGCTCACGCCCACCCGCGGCCCGCTCCGCACATGCTGATGGGAGGCCCGGACGGCCGGTCGTGCGAGTTCCAGTTCCCCCTGGGTGAGGGCCCTGCCGTTGTCCGCCAGCGTCAACCCCAGGGCCGTGGCCAGCCGGGCCGGCCCCCGAGCCAGTTCCGCATCGTTTTTGGCCGTAGCGCGCCGGCTTCGGGCAAGGTCAAGTCCTTGGGTGATTTCACCGGCGCGGAGCAGGGCTCCCGTTGCCTGGCCCTCATGGCCGCACACGATATTCACGCAATGGTGCATGCCATAGGTGAAGTAGACATAGATGTGGCCGGGCGGGCCGAACATCGCCTTGTTGCGGTTTGTCGGGCCGCGGAAGCCATGAGATCCGGGGTCGTGCTCGCCCATGTAGGCCTCAACCTCGGTGAGCCGCACGGCTACTGTTCCCTCGGGCGTGGTGTGTGTCAGGCGGGCGCCGAGCAGCCCCGGGGCGACGTCCACGGCGGGCCGGGCGAGCCAGTGAAGTAACGCTGCGTCCACTAGGCCGGCTGCACCCGCTGGTAGAAGCGCGTCAGGGCTTCGAGCCGGTGCGCCGAATCATGCACATGGCCGCCGCCCAGGACCGTGGCGAGGGCATCCAGCCGCGCATGCCAGCGGGCCATCAGGGCTTCGGGCGATATCTCCCGGCCGATGTTGTGCACCAGCAGCAGGCGGGTCTTGCCGTCGGCCGGTTCCAGCATCCAGTGCACGGTTCCGCTGCCCTCCGGAGCGGTCCAGGTGTAGTCGAGACGGCTGCCGGCGAGCACATACTCAACGTCCCCGGTAACCGTCCGTTCCGGCAGGGTGAATTCGACGGCGCCGCCGGTCTGCAGCTCCACGCGGCCGGGGCCCAGCCACTTGCCGAACAGCTCCGGCTCGGTCAGGGCCGCCCAGACCTCCGTTGCGGCGGCGTCGAGCAACCGTTCGAAACGCAGGCTGGTGCGCCCCGAATCCTTGTGGGCGGTGCCCATCGAATGCGAGAGCCGGAAGTGGCGGGCATAGGCCTCCCGCAGCCGTGCCCATCGACCGGGCTCCGGGTCCGACGGCCGTCCGCTCGCGACGGCGGCGAGTGCGTCCAGGATTGTTTGCCAGCCCGCGCTGCCTTCGGTCAGGAAGTCCGGCCCCTCGGCGCGCGAGCGGAACTGCAGCAAGGTACCGCCGTCGCTCTCCAGCACCCGCCATTCGATGACCGCTTCCTGCCCCAGCTCGTCCTCCCAGCTGATCTGCAGGCTGAGCGGCGGATTCAGCTGCAGGACCGTGCCGCTGGTGGTGCCACCGCCCAGATCCAGCTCATAGGTATGGCCCAGCTGCCAGTCGGCATCGAGCGTGCCGAGCCATTTGGCGACGTTGTCCTTTTCCGCCAGCAGGCTCCAGATGTAGCTGCGCGGGTAATCGAACTGTCGGTCGAAGGCCAGGACGTAGTCCCCGTCAACCCGCTCGATCCGGCCCTCCGGCACCAGCTTTTCCTCGTCCTGGCTCAGCGTCGACATGCTCGCTCCCTCGGCTCAGTGGCTCTCGACCCGTCGCTTCACAAACTACCGCAGCACCATTTGCTACCGGCCGGTAACTTACCCGTGCCGGGGCGAGGCCGGCTCAGGGGCGGCCGCCGGAGACGTAGCCACGTGCGCCGTCCAGCGCTGCCTCAAGCGCCGCGATCTGGGCGGCCACGGCGGCCGGGGCGGTGCCGCCCTGCGAACTGCGGCTGGCCAGCGAACCTTCAACCGTGAGCACTTCACGCACCTGCGGAGTCAGCTGCGGGGAAATGGCTGCGAATTCCTCGTCCGTCAGGTCCCAGAGTTCAACTCCGCGGCTTTCGGCCTGCTTCACGGCGGCACCGGACAGCTCGTGCGCTTCCCGGAACGGAATGCCTTGCCGGACCAGCCATTCGGCAATGTCGGTGGCCAGCGCGAACCCTTGCGGGGCCAGCGCTTCCAGCCGCTCGGTATTGAAGACAAGCGTTTCGATCATGCCGGCGACGGCGGGCAGCAGCAGCTCCAGGGTGTCTGCCGCGTCAAAGACCGGTTCCTTGTCTTCCTGCAGGTCACGGTTGTAGGCCAGCGGCAGGCCCTTGAGCGTGGCCAGGAGCCCCGTCAGGTCGCCGATCAGCCGGCCGGCCTTGCCGCGGGCCAATTCCGCGACATCCGGGTTCTTCTTCTGCGGCATGATCGAGGAGCCCGTGGAATAGGCATCGTCCAGCGTCACGAAGGAGAATTCCTTGGTGGCCCACAGGATGACTTCTTCCGATATCCGGGACAGGTCCACGCCGATCATGGCCGCGACCCAGCTGAATTCGGCAAAGACGTCCCGCGCCGCAGTTCCGTCGATCGAGTTCCAGACCGCGGAGTCGAAACCGAGGTCCGCCGCGACGGCGTTGGGGTCCAGACCGAGCGAGGAACCGGCCAGGGCCCCGGAGCCGTAGGGAGAGACCGCGGCCCGCTTATCCCAGTCCGCCAGCCGCTGGACGTCCCGCAGCAGCGCCCAGGCGTGGGCCAGCAGGTGATGGGACAGCAGCACCGGCTGCGCGTGCTGAAGGTGGGTGCGGCCCGGCATGGCAACCTCCGGATACCGGCGGGCCTGGGTGAGCAGCGCGTCGATGGTTGCCAGCACTCCCCCCGCGATGATCCGTGCGTGGTCGCGCAGGTACATCCTGCCCAGGGTCGCGATCTGGTCGTTGCGGGACCGCCCGGCCCGGAGTTTTCCGCCCAGCTGGGCGCCGGCCCGTTCGATCAGCCCTCGCTCCAGGGAACCGTGCACGTCCTCGTCCGACTCGGCCGCCACATACGCGCCCGACCGCACGTCGTCGTCGAGCCGGTCCAGGGCGGCGAGCATGCCTTGCAGTTCGGCGCCGTCGAGCAGTCCGGCTTTGTGCAGCACCTTGGCGTGGGCGCGGGAACCTGCGATGTCGTACTGTGCCAGGCGCCAGTCGAAATGCGTGGACTTGCTCAGCGCGGCCAGGGCATCGGCCGGCCCACCGGCGAAGCGGCCGCCCCAGAGGGCGCCTTCGTTGGTGTGCCCGGTGGGGCTCTTCGGTTCCTGCGTCACGTTGTATCTTCCCTTTCCGCCAGGTTGCCCTGGTGACGGTTCCGCATCCTGCCGTGCCGGCCGGCGGAGATGGCTCGTTGCGCCGGCTTCCGCGCCGGCTGCTGCTGCTGCGACTAGGTTATGGGGTTCAGGCGTTGCGCGAGGATTCGTCGGCGAACTGCAGGAACCGTGCGGCGAGCGCAGCTCCGCCGGCCGGATCCCGAGTCACCAGCAGAACGGTGTCGTCGCCCGCAATCGTGCCTAAGACCGACGGCATGACCGAGTGGTCGATGGCCAGCGCCAGGAAGTTGGCCGCCCCCGGCGGTGTCCGCAGGACCACTAGGTTTGCGGAGGCCTCGGCGGTCACCAGCAGGTCGGCACAGAGCCGGGCCAGCCGGGCGTCCAGGATCTCCTGGGTCACGCCGCTCTGAGGCGTGCGTTCCCCGCCCTCGCCGGGCACCGCATAGATCAGCCCGCCGTCTTGGCCGCGCACCCGTACCGCCCCCAGTTCCACCAGGTCCCGCGAGAGCGTGGCCTGGGTTACCTGGACTCCCTCCTCCGCCAGCCGGGCGGCCAGTTCCGCCTGGGAGCGCACCGACTCGCCGGTGAGGATCGCGGTGATCTTGGCCTGGCGGGCGGTCTTGGTGGCTGGCATCGTGTTCACGGCCGTCAGCTCCCGGCCAAGGGAGCCAGCGACGACTGGTCCATCAGCCATGCCATCAGCGCCTTCTGGGCGTGCAGCCGGTTCTCCGCCTCGTCCCACACCACCGACTGGGGGCCGTCGATGACCTCGGCGGCGATCTCGTAGCCGCGGTAGGCGGGCAGGCAGTGCAGCACGACGGCGTCGTCGGCTGCCAGCTTCAGGGCCGCCTGGTTTACGGCGTAGTCCTTGAACAGTTCCAGCCGCTCCGCCTTCTCCTCTTCCTGGCCCATCGAGACCCACGTGTCCGTGGCGACGACGTCGGCCTCCGCCAGCGCCTTGGCGGGATCCGTGGTGACTAGAACCGATCCGCCGGTTTCGGCGGCGCGTGCTTCGGCTTCGGCCACGACCGAAGCCGCCGGCAGGTGCCCGGCCGGTCCGGCGATCCGCACGTGCATCCCCGCCGTCGCTCCCGCGAGCAGGTACGAGTTGGCCATGTTGTTGGCCGCATCGCCCAGATAGGTCATGGTCAGGCCGGCCAGCTTGCCTTTGTGTTCCTGCACCGTCAGCAGGTCGGCCAGCAACTGGCAGGGGTGATAGTCGTCGGAGAGCGAGTTGATGACCGGCACGCGGGACAGCGCCGCCATCTCCTCCAGCCCGGCATGGGCGTAGGTCCGCCAGACGACCGTGGAGACCATCCGTTCCAATACCTTGATGGTGTCGGAGACGGACTCTTTGTGTCCCAGCTGTGATTCGCCGGGATTAATGACCAGTGGCACCCCGCCCAGGTCCGCGATCCCGGCGGCGAAGGACACCCGGGTGCGCGTGGAGGTCTTGTCAAAGATCACGGCCACGGTCTTACGTCCCGCCCCGTCTCCGGCGTACGGCTGGTAGCGGTAGGGAGACCGCTTCATGTCAGCGGCCAGCTGCAGCACTTCCGCCTGTTCGGCCGGGCTGAGGTCGGTGTCCTTCAGGAAGTGGCGGGTCATGATGCGTCCTTGCTGGTAGCGGCGGCCAGGGCAGCCGCGGTGGTCAGGATGTCCGGCAGCGCGGCGGTGGCAATTGCGAGTCGGTCCACTGATGCGCCAATTCGCGGGCGATCATGGCATCTCCGC
>NZ_JBNHGL010000103.1:0-9826 GCF_059091245.1 Arthrobacter sp. Y3225116 | reverse complement strand
CAGCCCGACCTGTGCCTCCGCGGCAGCCCCGCCGCCGAACATCAGCGCCAGCGCGCCGGCGCCGCCCAACCCCATCATCCGGCGGCGGGAGTATTCGGCGGAGACGATGTCCCGGAAGTAGTTATTGTCCGAGGTGTTGCAGACGCCCTTGGCGCAGGCGTTGTCGCACTTGAGCGCGCAGGTCACGGCGCTGCGTTTTCCGGACACATGGCCCAGCATCGGCAGGTAGCGCTTCTTGGTTTCGGTCACGTTTTCACCTTCTGCATTGAACTGTCGGATCGTCCTCTAGTGTGCTGATCCAAGTCGACCGGCAGGCCGAGCAGTGGTGAATTTTTGGCCAACGACAGGCAAAACACCTTGCCGGGCTGGGCCGGGACCGCGAGGCTTCGCGTTCTTCCAGGGCGAGGCTACGAGTTTCTTCACGGCTGGCCTCGGCGTCAGAAGTGTCACCGCAGAAGCGTCCAGGCGCAGTGCAGCGCCGGCGTCAGAATGGGGGTGGTGCGTCGGGGTCGGTGCTGTCATCGGGCAGTTCGATGCCGCCGAAAATACGTTTCGGTGTTGCTTGGCCACCGGGGTCGCTGATGTCGCGGGCGGCGGCGCCGTCGGCTGCTTGTGTGGCGCCATCGTCGGTGTCTCGGGCTGCGGGTGTGGCGCCGTCGGGGTCTCCGGCTGCATCTGTGGCGCCGAGGGTGTTGTCTCCGCCTTCGCCGTTGGCTGCCGCTTCAGTTTCATTTGGCCGGGGCAGGAGGGTGTCCCAGCCCTCGTCCGGGTGAGTGGTCTTGCGGTGGCCGGTCCGCGTGGTCCAGGTGATCTGACCATGTGGGCCGGCCTCGGCCCGGATGTGCCCGGCGGTCTTCGCCGCGTGGTGGGCGCTGCACAGGCACTGCAGGTTTTCCGGCACGGTTGGCCCGCCGTCGTCCCACCCTCGGATGTGGTCGATCTCGCAGTACCGGGCGGCTCGGCGGCAGCCGGGGAAGCGGCAGTGCCGGTCCCGGACCCGGACGAGGCGTTTGAGCCAGCCGGGCGGAATCCGCAGTTTCCGGGCGGCCGCGATCGCCTGGCCCTGGTCGTCGGTGAGCACCGGCAGCCAGGACCTGGCCAGCTGCGCCAGTTCCCGTCCCATGTCTGCCGGGATCGGGCCGTGCCCGGCCAAGTCCCCGGGCTCCTCGCCCAGTCCCAGCAGCGTGGTCAGGGGCACCGTCACCAGCATCCCCGGCCCCGCACCGCCGCAGTTGCCGGCGCCGGGTGCAGCCCGGGTAGCCGTTGCGTCCGCGGGTGTCGGCCGTGGGTCCGCGACGGTCCAGGCCCCGGACACGCCTCCCGCGAAGCTGCCGCTGCCGCAGTTACCGCCGCTGCCGGCGGTTGCCGGCGCCGTGACCGGGGCTGCCGGTCCCATGTCTTCCGCAGCCTCCGTGTCCGCCGCGGCTGCCGGGCAGGTGCGGCCGGGGAGCATGAGGTCAGAGAAGACGTCGGCGCGGAGCTGGGGCAGGGTCCTGGCCTCGTCCGGGCCTTGCAGGGAGCGGGCTGTGGCCTGGATCCGGTCGAAGACCAGATGCGCTTTGTCCGCGCTGGTCCGGATCCACAACTCGGCCATCCCGTCGTCCTGGTCGGTCAGCTGAACATCCCGGGACTCGTTCGCCCGCCGGTGCCGCTGCGCCAGGGATTCCGGGTGCAGGCGGTCCCGCATCCGCCGCGCGCGGGAGCGGACGGTATCCAGCGTGACGTCCCCGGCACCGGGCAGCACCGCGGCCTCGAAATCCTGCAGGCACTCGGCCGGCAGGTCCGCGCAGCCGCGGGCCAGCGCCTTCGCCCGCGGCAAGTCCAGGTCGCCGCGGCCCATCGCCTCGAGAGTGCCCGGCAGGTGCGCGCAGATCTGCCGCGCGTCGGCCAGCATGGCCCGCGCCGCCGCGTCACCGGTGCACAGATGCGCCGAAATCTCCTGGCGCGCGAAGCGGGAAAAGCCTTCCGGGTCGCGGTCCCCGCCCATCCCGGGACGCAGCCGGGCGAAGCGGTCCAACGCCTTGACCTTGCATGACTGCACCCACGCCTCCACCCGCGCCGCAGCCAAAAGATAATCCATGGTCTGCACGTCATCCAGGTCCGCCGGCTCCACCACCGCCAACAAACCGGCCAGCACGGCAGGCACCCCCACCCCACCCTCGGGCACCACAGGCATGCTTTCGGCGTCCTCGGGCATGGCTGGCTGCCCGCCATCGGTGGCTTCCGGTGGCGAAGGAATCTCTGCAGAGCTGGCGGAGTCGACCGTGCTAGGGGCGCTAAGGTCAGCGGCCACGGGAATGAAGCCGGCGCGATCAGGGCCGATGCCATACCGCCGGAGCAACGCTTCTGCCACCACGTGCTGCAGCAGCGCTTCCAGCAGGGAACTGTCCGGACGCGAAGGCACACCAAGGTCCATCACCAGTCCCTGTCCCGGAACCGGGAACCGAAGCTCGTCGCCCTCGCCCTCCATATCCACACGCTACCGGCCGCCTCCGACAGTTTAGGGGCGAGCATTCAGGCTCGCTGGGCGGCGGGACGACGCTGGTGGGACGCAACGCTGCCGGCGCCATCGTGCACAGGCGAGCTGCTGACGCACGCCGCTGACGCACGCCGCTGACGCACGCCAATGAGGCACGCCGCTGACGCACGTCGATGACGCACACTGCTAACGCACGCCGCTGACGCATGCCGCTGACGCTCACCGCTGACGCAACGCCCTACGCAACGCAACCAATGCAAAAGGTCCGGCCGCCGCGAACGGTAGCCGGACCTTTTGCGAAACGACGCGATGTCGGGTGGACGTCGGGGGAGTCAGCCCTGGAGCCGGTCCACCACGTAGTCGATGCAGGCCAGCAGTGCGCTGACGTCCTCGGGCTCCACCGCGACAAAGGTGGCGATGCGCAGTTGGTTGCGGCCGAGCTTGCGGTACGGCTCCACGTCCACCACTCCGTTCGCGCGCAGCACCTTGGCGACCGCTGCCGCGTCGACAGACTCGTCGAAGTCCACCGTCGCGATGACGTTGGAGCGGTGCTCCGGGTTCGCCACATACGGGGTCGCCACGGCGGAAGCCTCCGCCCACTGGTACACCCGTCCTGCCGAATCGGCGGTGCGGCCGGAAGCGAAGTCCAGGCCGCCGTTGCCGTTCAGCCACTCGATCTGGGCGTTGAGCGTGACCAAGGTTGCCAGCGCGGGCGTGTTGTAGGTCTGGTTCTTCAGCGAGTTGTCGATGGCCGTTTCAAGATTGAGGAAGTCCGGAATCCAGCGGTCGGTGGCACCGATCCGGGCGGCCCGTTCCAGCGCTGCGGGGGAGAAGACGCCCAGCCACAGGCCGCCGTCGGACGCGAAGTTTTTCTGGGGGGCGAAGTAGTAGACATCGCTCTGGGTGACGTCGACGTCGAGCCCGCCCGCGGCGGAGGTGGCGTCGATGAGGACCAAGGCGCCGGCGTCGGCACCATCCACACGCTGCACCGGAGCCGCCACGCCGGTGGAGGTTTCGTTCTGCGCCCAGGCATACACGTCCACGCCGGCCTCCGCCCGCGGCTCCGGCCGGGAGCCGGGTTCCGAGGTGATGATGCTGGACTCGGCCAGGAACGGAGCCTTGTTGGTGGCCGCGGCGAACTTGGAGCTGAACTCCCCGAAGGACAGGTGCTGGGCCTTCTGCTCTACCAGTCCGAAGGTTGCGACGTCCCAAAACGCCGTCGAGCCGCCAACGCCGAGGATGACCTCGTACCCCTCCGGCGCCTTGAAGAACTCCTTGAGCCCTTCGCGGACGCTGCCCACAAGATTCTTCACCGGTGCCTGGCGGTGCGACGTGCCCAAAAGGTTCTTGCCTGCGGCGACCAGGGCGTCGACCTGTTCCGGGCGCACCTTGGACGGGCCGGCGCCAAAGCGCCCGTCCTTCGGGAGCAGGTCGGCGGGAATGCTGATGGACTGGGTATCGCTCATGAATACCTTTCCTGGCGTGGTGGCAATGATCTCGATGGCGGTTCGCCGTTGAACGCCCGTTTCATTCTGCCCCAACGCCGAGGGCCGCCGTTAGTTGAAGCGGGCATTGTTGCGTTGGCCGCTCGGCGCGTCAGCCCGCGGCGTAGCTGCCGGTCCGGTAAGGAAAACAGGCTAGGCTGGGGAGGGGAAAACACCCTCATGCATGCTGCTGGAGCAGCCTTTTCACCGCGCCGAGGAGCAAGAAGCCATTGACTGATCTCATTGACACTACCGAGATGTACCTGCGCACTATCCTCGAGCTCGAAGAAGAGAACATCGTCGCGCTGCGGGCCCGGATCGCCGAGCGGCTGCGCCACTCGGGCCCGACCGTGTCGCAGACGATCGGGAGGATGGAGCGGGACGGACTCGTAGTCGTCACCGGCGACAGGCATCTGGAGCTGACCGAGCTGGGCCGGCGAAAAGCAACCGAAGTGATGCGCAAGCACCGGCTGGCCGAGCGGTTGCTCTCCGACGTCATCGGGCTGGACTGGGCCTACGTGCATGACGAGGCCTGCCGCTGGGAGCACGTGATGAGCGAGCGGGTGGAGCAGCGGCTCTTCGAACTGCTGGGCAGGCCGACGGTTTCGCCGTACGGCAATCCCATCCCCGGCCTGGAAGCGCTCGGCGGCCAGCCGGCCGAAGAGTTCACCACCGGCGTGCTCAATCTGGCGCAGGTTATGGGCAGCTACACGTCCGACAAAGAGGTGAGCATCGTCAGGCTGGCGGAGCCCATCCAGGTGGAACCGGAACTGTTGCTCCAGCTGGAAGAGGGCGGGCTGAAGCCCGGCGCAAGCCTTCAGTTGGAGACCGCCGGCGAGTACATTTCCGTGCGCGTGCCGGGGATCGAAGGGGCCTTGGAACTGCCTCCGGAAGTCGCCGCGCACATCTTTGTATCAATGCGATGAAACGTTGACCCTTGAAAACACGCACCCCGGATAACGGATTTATTACTTTCGGGGAGTTTTACGTATAGTTGACCCGGGCATCGAGACATCGATTCCCACACCCTCCGCAAGCCGAACCCTGTCGGCGGAGGCGTGTATCCGTGAGACAGGGGCGGAGGACCCACCAAGCGGCAGTTAGTTCGCTGCCTTGGGGTGAAGCCGCAGCGGGCAAAGCCTCGGTGAATCGTTCCACCGGCGCTCTGTGCGGTGTGGCCGAGTTTTCTCTTGACTCGAATCCGACAGCTAACTTCGCAGGCGCTTTGGGAGAGGTAACAGAATTTTGGCAGGACACAAAGCCTCGGGACGGCGCCGTTCAACCGCCCCGGCCGAACACTCACGCCCACGTGCCGCAACACCCGGCCGACGCCGCGCCCAGCCGGCGCCGTCGCCGGTAGCAGCAGCCGCGCGCGACGTCGGACATAAGACAGCGATCGTTGCAGCCGCCTCCGGGATGGCACTCACAGTGATGCTGCCGACGACGGCCGGCGCCACTGCCGACGCCCCGCAGGACGCCCCGGCCGCCAGCAGCATTTCCGCCGCCACCGAAGCCCGGCTGACGTTCGAGCGGGCCGGCCTGACCAGCAAATTCGACCCGGACACGAAGCTGAAGCAGGTCATGGTCGCTTCGGGCAGCAATGCCCAGGTCGTCAGCAGCGAAGGCTCCCTCTCGCAGCCGATGGACGAGCTGACCATGACGTCGCCGTTCGGCTACCGAGTCAGCCCCATCACCGGCTACGCCGGGGAGCTGCACACCGGCCAGGACTACGGAGCAGCCTGCGGGACCCCGGTCCACGCAGCGGCCGGCGGAACCGTCGTCGAGGCGGGCTTCCAGGTCGGCGGCGGCGGCAACCGGATCGTGGTGGACCACGGCAACGGCCTGAAGACCACCTACAACCACCTGAGCACCATTGACACCTCGGTCGGGGCGACCGTGGAGCGCGGGGAGATGGTGGGCCAAAGCGGCACCACCGGCGCCTCGACCGGCTGCCACCTCCACTTCGAAGTGATGGTCAACGACAAGCTGGTGGACCCCACCGGCTGGCTGTGATGAACACGCCGTAACCGGAACGTGACACACCCCGCAAACTGTTATAAGGTTTCACCCGTGCCAGTCGTCAACAGGCTGGCACCTTCGGGCGGAATGCCGAACTCTGCCGTCGCCCGAAGTTCGTTCGCACCGAATCGCATGGCAGAGGCGGGGGAACCACTTCCCGGACATCGCACGGTGTCCTTGGGGTAAAGCCGAGCAGGCCCGGGCCACCAGCCCGCAAGCCCGCCGGCCGGATGAACTCCCATCCGAACCCGACAGCTCACTTCGCAGGCATTTGGGAGAGGTACAGACCGTGTCCAAGAGCATTACTGCGGGCCGCCATCGTGCGACCCCCGTCCGCACGAGCCCGCTTGAGACGATTTCCAAGGCTGTGTCCGCGAATGCGGGAACCATGGGACGTCAGGGTGCCGTGATCGCCGCCGCTACCGGCCTGGTTCTGACCGGTACCATCCCGGCCCAGGCTGTCAGCGCAGACCGAGGGGTCGAGGCCCCGGCCCGCGTGCAGGTGGAAGCCGTGCAGGCCTCCGCAGCCGTGAAGCTGACCTTCGAACGCGCGGGGATTACCTCCACCCCCGCACCAGAGCCGGTTGTCCAGGCCGTCTCCAACGAGATCAACCCCACGACCGGCAACGACGCCGGGTCGAACGAAACCAAGACCGTCAAGAAGGCCGGCGAGGCTGCCGCCAGCGGAGCCGCAGGCGCCATTGTTGCGGCCGCCTACGGACAGATCGGTGTCGCCCAGGACTGCACGGCCCTGGTCGAGAACGCCCTGCGCGCGGCAGGCTTCGCGGTGGGCGACCTGGCCCCGGCGCAGTTCTTTGCCTACGGCACCCAGGTGTCCACCCCGCAGCCCGGCGACATCATCTACTACGCCAACGGCGGCGCCGGCGTGGCCCACGTGGCCATCTACGTCGGCAACGGCCAGGCGGTCCACGGTGGGTGGGCGGGCTACAGCACCGTCCTGGGCAGCGCCTACATCGGCTCCGGCCCGGTCTTCATCCGCCCGGCAGGCTAAACCCTTCCTGTCACGGCCATCTCGCGGCGCGTCCTTCGGGGCGCGCTGCGGGCGTTAAAAATACGGTGCGCGGAGAACCTGCGCGGAGAACCTGCGCGCAACGACGGCGCGGCGCCACGCGCGGAAGACTTGCGCGGAAGACTTGCGCGGAGACGGCGCGGTGATGACGGCCCGGAGCCGCCCGCGGAAGACTTGCGCGAGAGCGGCCCGCGAAGACAGGTCCGGAGCGGCCCCGCAAAGACGGGCCCGGCGCCACGCGGAAGACCCGCGCGGAAACGGCGCCTGGAACGTCCGCACAGCCCCGAGACACAAGCGGCACGCTTCGTACCAGCCCCGCCCCGGAACCGCCCGGAAGCAGGGCTCCGAGGGCCTGTCGTAATCAAAACATCACCGCGCCGTGATCAGAATGTGACAATGCGTGATTGATCGTATACGCTCTAACGCGTGCCAGTTGCCAAACGGCTGGGACCTCCGGGTGGATTGCCGAGCTCTGCCACCGTCCGGAGTCCGTTCGCAAAAAACTTCGCGGGCAGAGGCGGGGGAACCAAATTCGGGCTCCGTACAGGAACCCTTGGGGTTAAGTCGTCAGCACTCTCAGGCATTGCCGGGGAGGGCTGCGGCCGGATGCACTCCCATCCGAACCCGACAGCTCACCTCGCAGGCATTGGGAGAGGCCTTTAACGTGTTCAATGACACCGCTACGGGGCGCCACCGCGCCGTTTCCGTCCGCACCAACCCGCTGGAGACGATTTCCAAAGCCGTCTCGTCCAATGCCGGATCCATGGGTCGCTCGGCAGCCGTGATCGCTGCCGCGTCCGGATTGGCCCTGACCGCCGCGGTTCCCGCGCAGTCAACCTCCATCGAACGCACCGCATCCACCGTGTCCGTTCCCAGCCGCGTGCAGGTGGACACCGTCCAGGCTTCGAGTGCCGTCGAGCTGACCTTCTCGCGTCCCGCCATCAAGTCCACTCCGGCCCCGGAGCCTGAGCCTGTTGTCGAAGCCGTGGCCGAAGAAGTGGCCCCGGTTGTCGAGGAGGTCGCAGACACCGCCCAGGGCGCTGTCCAGGCCGCCGCTCCCGCGGTCGAGGTCAAGGCAGCCGCCGCCGCTCCCGCGGCCAAGGCAGCGCCGGCCAAGGCCGAAGCTTCCGCCAGCGGCGTGGCTTCCACCCTCGTGTCCTCCGCGTACGGCCAGATCGGCATCTCGCAGGACTGCACCGCCATGGTGGAGAAGGCCCTGCGCGCCGCCGGCTTCTCGGTGGGCGACCTGGCACCCGCACAGTTCTTCAGCTACGGCACCCAGGTGTCCACCCCGCAGCCGGGCGATCTGCTCTACTACTCCGACGGCGGCGCAGGCGTTGCGCACATCGCCATCTACGTGGGCAACGGCCAGGCCATCCACGGCGGCTGGACCGGTTACACCACCGCACTGGCCAGCGCGGACGTCGGATCCGGCTACGTAGCCATCCGCGTCAACTAGGCAACAGCCTTCTCCGGTCCGCAGGGACCGTCCCGACGGCCCCGGTCCACGCCCAGCGCGTGCACCGGGGCCGTCGGCGTTTCTGGGCGGACAGACGCCTGGGCGGACCGGCCTGGCCAGGGCCCAAGGCGGGCCCCACGGGTGCCCCGCGCCTGCCGCCGGACCGCCGACGGCACCATTCTGACGGCCCACAGGCGGCGAAAAAGTTAGCGCGGAACGCACTCGCCGTCATACTCTTTGACTGTCAGTGCAGAAAATCCAGTCCCGGACCGGGATCTGAAGCACCGGTCGGGTTGGCCAGACCTAGAGGAATGTGCATGCGCACACTCGTTCTGAATGCTGGTTACGAGCCCCTGGCGGTTGTCACCTTCCGCCGGGCGCTGCTTCTTGTGCTCACCGGCAAAGCCAGCGTGATTGCCGAAGACGGAGACCCCGTCGTCGGCCCCAACGACATACTGGGCCGACCCTCGGTCATCCTGCTCAACCGCTACATTAAGATGCCGTACAACAAGGACACCGCGGTGACCCGCCGCGGCGTCCTGCGCCGCGACAACCACCTCTGCGCCTACTGCGGCAAGACAGCCACCACGGTGGACCACGTCAAGCCCCGGTCCCGCGGGGGAGAAGACAGTTGGGAGAACCTGGTGGCCTGCTGCCTGCGCTGCAACAACGCCAAGGGCGACCGCACGCTGGCCCAAATGGGCTGGAGCCTGCGCTTCACGCCCCGGCCGCCCAGCGGCGCCCGCTGGCGGATCCGCGACCTGGACCGTCCCGCCCCGGCCTGGAGCCAGTTCCTCGACACCCATACCGCCGCGTGACGGCTCCGGTTTTCGACGCCGTCGTGCTGGCCGGCGGCCGGTCCTCGCGCCTGGGCGGCAGCCCCAAGGCACTGTTGCGGCTCGAGGGAGTCACCTTGCTGCGCCGCACGCTGGAGGCCGTCCGCGGGGCCCGGCGAATCTCCGTCGTCGGGCCCGATGACCTGTCGGAGGAAGTGGAAGCTTTCCGCCGCACCCTCGTTCCGCGGCCGCTGCGGCTGACGCTCACCCGGGAAGACCCGCCGTTCTCCGGCCCGGCAGCGGGCATCGCGGCGGGGATGCAGGCGCTGTCGCGGGACGACGACGGCGGTGCCTCCGCGCGGGCGCGGGACGACGACGGCGGTGCCTCCGTGCGGTCTCCATTCACGCTGCTCTTCGCCTGCGACATGCCGATGCTGGCCGGGCTGCCGGAACTGCTGCTGCGCCACGCCGTCGGCCGGCCGGAGGCCAGACTCTGGATCCCGGTCGACGCCGACGGCAAACAGCAGCCGCTGGCCTGCTGCGCGGACAGCGCGGCACTGGAGGCCGCGGTGCGGAACG
>NZ_JBNHGL010000102.1:0-9879 GCF_059091245.1 Arthrobacter sp. Y3225116 | reverse complement strand
GTGCGGGCCCGGGCCTGGACGTATTCCAGCGTGATGGTCCCGGCGCCGGGAACAACGCGGGCCTCGTAGCCGGCCAGGACCTCGGGCGGCAGGTCGGCGCCTTTGCGGGCGATGGCGGTGGCCCGGGCCAGGTCGAGGTCGCCGTTGTCGAGGGCCGCGAGGGTGGCGGGCAGGCAGGTGGCGATCTGGTGTGCGTCGGCCAGTTCCGCGGCAGCGCATTGGCGGGGAAGGGCCAGGATGGGTGCCAGCTCGTGCGCGGCGTGCCGGCAGATCCCGTCCGGCGCCCCGGCGTCGGGCCCGGAGGCCGGGCGG
Organism: Arthrobacter sp. Y3225116; assembly: GCF_059091245.1. Taxonomy (NCBI): domain Bacteria; kingdom Bacillati; phylum Actinomycetota; class Actinomycetes; order Micrococcales; family Micrococcaceae; genus Arthrobacter; species Arthrobacter sp. Y3225116. The sequence continues at coordinate 9,567 of NZ_JBNHGL010000102.1, read as the reverse complement.
AGTACCGCTAGGCGGTGCACGGCCCGCAGCCTGCGGGACTGGGTCCAGGCCTCGTGCTTGCGCACCGCCTGGAGGTAGTCGAGGGTCGACCAGTCGTCCAAGGCCGCGGGGTCGGTGCCGGCGAGCAGGCCGGCCAGTTCCGCCGGTCCCAGCTCCTGCCAATCGTCCGCCCACCCCCGCCGCACCGGTACCGGCTCGGCGAAACCATCCTCGGGCGCGGAACCATCGTCGGGCGCGGCAGGGGTGCCGGAGTGATCCTCCGGCTCCTGTGCCTCGTCGAACGGTTCCGCTGCCATGCTTCAACGCTACGCAGCCCACACCCGGGGTAGAACGGGTCTTCGAGGAAAGTGCATAACCTGCCCACGACACCTGCCTGTGGAGGACAACTCATCAGGCGGACGGCTGAACGCGGAACCGTCCATGCCGGTGCAGGACCAGTCGGGAGGCGAACGATTCGACGCAAAGCCATCACCTGCCGGGGGAGGACGGGGTCCCCTGCATAGTGTCCTGATGTGGACAGCTCAGGATACGGCGTAGCGGGACTTCCATGGGCAGCCTGCGCCGCCGGAAAAGCGTCCCTGCCAGCAGCGGGACCCCGCCCCTACAACAGCAGGAGCCCGCCCCAAAGGGACGGGCTCCTCATGGCTCATGGCCTCCGCCGGCACTCCTGCCGACCGGCAAGCCCTAGAGGTTGCCGGTGGCGATGCGCAGCATGCGGCGCAACGGTTCCGCCGCGCCCCACAGGAGCTGGTCGCCCACGGTGAAGGCGCTGATGTACTCGGGACCCATCTCCAGCTTGCGGATACGGCCTACCGGGATCTCGAGCGTGCCGCTGGCCGCCACCGGCGTCAGGTGCTCCATGGTGGCTTCCTTGGTGTTGGGAACCACGCGGGACCACTCGTTGTCGGCGTCGATGATCCGCTCGATTTCGGCCACCGGCAGGTCCTCGGTGAGCTTCAACGTCAGGGCCTGCGAGTGCGACCGCATGGCACCGATGCGGACGCACAGCCCGTCGAACGGGATCCGCTTGTCGTCGCTCAAGCCCAGGATCTTGTTGGTCTCGGCGGGGGCTTTCCATTCTTCCTTGGACTGTCCGTTGCCCAGGTCCTTGTCGATCCACGGGATAACGGAACCGGCCAGCGGCACGCCGAACTGGGAGGCATCCAGTTCGGGGCTGCGCTGCTGGGCCAAGATCTTGCGGTCGATCTCCAAGATGGCAGAAGCGGGCTGCGCCAGCTCGTCGGCCACCGCGGCGTTCAGCGTACCGAACTGGTTTAGCAGTTCGCGCATGTGCCGGGCGCCGCCGCCGGAGGCCGCCTGGTAGGTCATGGACGTGCCCCACTCGACGAGGCCGTTCTTGAACAGCCCGCCCAGGCCCATGAGCATGCAGGAGACGGTGCAGTTGCCGCCGATGAATTCCTTCACGCCCCGCGCCAGGCCGGCGTCGATCACGTCGCGGTTCACCGGGTCCAGCACAATGATGGAGCTGTCCTGCATCCGCAGCGTGGACGCCGCGTCGATCCACAGGCCGTCCCAGCCGGCGTCGCGCAGCTTCGGGTACACCTCGGCGGTGTAGTCGCCGCCCTGCGCCGTCAGGATGATCGGCAGCTTTGCCAGCGTCTCGATGTCGTATGCGTCCTGCAGCTTGCCCGCACCCGCGGCGAAGGACGGGGCGTCGCCGCCAGCGTTCGACGTGGAGAAAAACACGGGGTTGATGAGGTCGAAGTCGCCTTCATCCTGCATGCGCTGCATGAGGACGGAGCCGACCATGCCGCGCCAACCGATCAGGCCGACGGACTGGGCAGATGAAGTGGCTGCAGGGGAAGTCATGCATTCCATTTTACCGGCCGGGTCAATTTGGGCGCTGTGAGCTACGCAGCACCGGCGGAAAAGGATGCATCACACGTACGACGACGGTGCCCACCGTGCGGCGTGACCCTCGCCGGGCATGCCCAAGCCGGGCCTTATTCGGCCGGGCCCACTTCCGGGCCGCGGACCCAGAGCGAGATGCGGTAGCGGGTGCCGTTGGCCGCAGTGTGCCAGTCCTCGGTGGGGGTGGCGCCCTCGAACGTCCACTCGGGGCCGAGCTGCGGCGCGAAGGTGTCGCCGTCCGTCTCCATGTCGATGACCGTCACCGAGGCCGCGTTCGCGTGCTGCCGGGCGAGGTTGAAGATCTCGCCGCCGCCCAGGATCCAGATTTGGTCGCCGCCCGGGCTAGCCGCCGCCTCCGCCAGCGCGTCCTCGATGGTTTCGACGACGACGGCGCCCGCCGCGGCCAGCTGCCCGCGCAGTTCCGGCCGCCGGCTGACCACGATGTTGGTGCGCCCCGGCAGCGGCCGGTACTTGTCGGGGAAGGACTCCCAGGTCTTGCGCCCCATGATCACCGGGTGGTTCAGCGTGGTCCGCTTGAAGTGTGCCAGGTCCTCCGGCAGGTGCCAGGGCATGCCGCCGTCGCGCCCGATCACGCCGTTGCTGGTCTGGGCCCAGATCATGCCGACCACCGGAGCGGAGGGAGCCCCGGACCGTCCGGCCCCGAGCACGGCGTCGGCGACGTTGTCCGGGTACGGGCGCGCGGCCAGGTGGTCGGCGCTCATACGGCCACCGGTGCCTTAATGGCCGGGTGGTGCTGGTAGCCGGCCACCTCGAAGTCCTCCAGCGAGTAGTCGAAAATGGTCTCCGGCTTCCGCAGGATGTTGAGCGTGGGGTAGGGGTAGGGCTCGCGCGACAACTGCTCGCGGACCTGGTCCACGTGGTCGTCGTAGACGTGCACGTCGCCGCCGGTCCACACGAAGTCGCCCGGCTCCAGGCCCACCTGCTGGGCCAGCATCAGGGTGAGCAGCGCGTAGGAGGCGATGTTGAAGGGCACGCCCAGGAACATGTCGGCGCTGCGCTGGTACAGCTGGCAGGACAGCCTGCCGTCCGCCACGTAGAACTGGAAGAACGCGTGGCACGGCGGCAAGGCCATGTTCTTGATCTCGGCCACGTTCCACGCGGAGACGATGTGCCGGCGCGAGTCCGGATTGTTCTTCAGGTCCTCGACCAGCTGGGCGATCTGGTCGATGTGTCCGCCGTCGGGCGTGGGCCAGGACCGCCACTGCACCCCGTAGACCGGGCCGAGCTCGCCGTCGGCGTCCGCCCATTCGTTCCAGATCTTGACCCCGCGTTCCTGCAGCCATTTCACGTTGGAGTCGCCGCGGAGGAACCACAGCAGCTCCAGCGCCAGGGACTTGAAGTGCACGCGCTTGGTGGTGATCAGCGGGAAACCCTGGGCCAGGTCGTAACGGAGCTGGCGGCCGAAGACGCTGCGGGTGCCGGTGCCGGTGCGGTCGGATTTGGCCGTGCCGTTGGCCATGACGTCGCGCAGCAGGTCCTCGTACGGGGTGGGAATCGCGTTCACAGCGTCCAGTGTAGTTGAGGGGTGCTGCGGCGGCTGCCGACGGATGGCAGGCTCACGGTGCGTCCGGTGCCAGCCCGCGCGGGCGCCGCAGCTGGCCGCGCACCAGGTTCAGGACCGTCTCATCGTCCAGTCCCGCGTCCCGGGCAGCGCGCACCAAATGTACGACGGCGAGGCCCACCTCGGCGGAACCCGCTGCGATTTGGTGCCTGGCGGCTGCCGTGTCAGCCACGGTAGTGCCATGACGCCGGCGGCTGACGAGCAGGCCCGCGGCCTCAAGCTCCTTGTACGCACGGGCCACGGTGCCGGCGGCCACACCCAGGTCTGCGGCCAGGCTGCGCACCGGGGGCAGGCGTTGTCCGGCAACCAACGTGCCGACGGCGATGAGCGAGGCAACCTGGCTGCGGATCTGTTCGTACGGCGGAGTCGGTGCCGCCAGGTCCACCCGGATCTGGGTGCTCACGGTGTGCGGTCCTGGTGGACGGCGGACTCGTCGCGGTCCCGGCCGAGGCCGGGAGGCCCGCCGACGGCGTTGCCGGAGTGCTGCGTGACGGGGTGGCCGATATAGCTGGCCATCGAACGGCGCGGTCGCGATGCTCCCGGTAGAAGCGCCAGCACGATGGCGGCCAGGTAGAGCACGGCCGTGGTGATGCGGAGCGCCGTATGCAGGCCGGGAGAAAGCTGGTGGAGGTAGAACGAGATGCCGCCGTCCAGGAACCAGCCCCAGGCCGCCGGATGTGCGTTGAGCAGTTGGGCGGTCAGGGCGAACAGTCCGGCGGCGGTCATCCGCGCAACGCGGAAGCCGGATACGCAGCGGAGCAAGTTGTCCGCTTCCGGGGTTGCCTCGAATAGCCGGGGACGGCGGTGCACCAACAGGACGGCCGCTGCGCCGAGCAAGAGCAGGGCAAGACCGGCCACGGCGAAGGCCGCCAGCAGGTCGGGCTGTCGGCCCGGGGCGGCGGCATTGAAGCCGATGGCGACGGCCAGCAGCACCGCGCCGGCGGCAACGGCGGCAAGGAGCGGGCGCGGAACCAGCCGGGCCGCAGGCACCATTCGGTCGTAAGAGGGCGAGCCGGACGTGGCTTGCCCGGACGATCTGGTGTGGCCGCGCCAGAGCCGAACTTCCCCGGCTGCGACACCGGCCAAAAACACGGCCACCGGCACGGCAAACGCCAGAGGCAGCAATAATAAGGGCGAAGCAGGGAAGAGGGGGTTCCCGTCGTCGGAGACGGTGGCCGGCTGGACCGCGAAACCGGCCCACCCACCGACAGCAACCAGTGCAACTGCGGTGAAGACCATCGCGACAGTATGCGTGGACCCCGTGATCTCCTGCCCCGCGGCGTAGCTGCCGCGGTAGATGACCGGACGGCCCGGAGTGCCGTCGGGGGCCAGCAGGGGAGGGCGCCACAGGGCCATGGCGATCATCAGCGTGACCGTGAGCCAGCCTGCCAGCTGCTGGGCGGGTTCCCAGCCGGTGGCCGGTGCCGGTCCGTCGAGGATGAGGGCCGGCGCCTGGTGATTGGCGAAGCTGACTGCCATGGTGCCGAGCGAGGCGAAGAGCAAGGTGGCCGTGCGGAACAATCGATTGATGAGGATGCACCGCAAGATGTCGTTGTCCCCGCGGTTGAGCGAGTCCACGGAGCGTCTGCACACGATGACCGCCGTCGCTGTGGCGACGCCGGCCGCGAGCGTCAGGATGCCGATCAGCAGGATCGGCGCAAAGTAGCTGCCGGGCTGGCGGCCGTCGTGCTCGCCGGAGACCTCAACACCGGCGACGGATTGGGAACCGCTGAATCCTTCGATGCCCGGCAACTCCCGGACGGCGATCGCCGCGATCACGGCCAGCACGGCCGCCGCAATCATGACTGAGAGCAGCGCCGAGGGGATGTAGTCGCGGATGCGCCGGATAGTGATGTCGGCGCGGCGGACCCTGCCGCGGGGCTTGGGCCAGGTGTATTGGCCGATGATGTAGATTCCGGCCAAGCTGATCAGCGGCACCAGGACGGTCAGCAGGTCCGCCAGCCAGGAAGGCGCCGGTGTATGTCCGGCGTAGTAGGCGGCCGGAATGTCGCCGACCTTCGAGGCCGCAGACAGCCCGCTGGCGAAGAACGCGATGAGGGCCGTCCAGAACGCATGCATCCGGGCGGCGTCACGGGTGGTGTCGGGCGCGGCGTCGCTGCGGCCCGCGATGATCCGCAGCACGCCGTAGATGATGACGGCGCCGAACAGCAGGCCGGTGATGGTGCTGGTCAGTAGGTCCACGATCCCCCTCGTGCTGTATCAATGGCTCAAGTATTTGATACAAAGCGGCCACGGGTCAAGGGTGGGGGTTGCCGGGCGGCACGAGCACTCGTCAGGTGCCGCTAGTCGTCGTAGGCGTCGAGGATTTCGAGCGCGACGATCCGCCCGCCCCGGTGCTTGGCGATGTGGCAGACCAGCACGGCTCCCGGCCGCAGGTAGGGATCGTCCGTGGGCAGCTGCGCGGCGAGTTCGGGATCCATCCGGTCCGCCAGCACCTGAAACAGGTTCGGCAGCACCGGCCGGTGGCTGCAGACGGCGGTGGGCTTGCCCTTGTCGAGCATCTGGATGAGGGCGGCCCGGGCCTTCTTCGGGTTGCGCTCGTTGTTGTGCTCGGTGATGGCCTCGACGGTCCGCAGCTTGGTCTGGGTGTGCAGCACGTACGGGGTGACGGTCTGGACGCAGCGCAGCCAGGGGCTCGAGACGATCCGCTTGGGTTTCCAGGCGGACAGCATCCGGCACACCGCCAGCGCCTGCCGCCGCCCCGTGGCCACCAGCGGGCGCTCGCCCTCGGCCTGCGACCACGCGGACCGCGGTTTGGCCTTGGCATGGCGGACGACGACGAACGGATAGGTATCGAGTTCGTTCCGCTGATGCGCGGCCTCCAACGCGTCCAGCGGTTCCACGTCCGAACGGTTGGTCAAAAGTTCACGGGCCGTGGCGGGCGGACACCACAGCACGCGGTCCACCTCCTCGCCGTCGGGCACGGGGTCCTGTTTTTCCAGCTTGGCGGCCCAGTACACCACCTGCTTGAGTCCGGCGTTGACCCGGTAGCGGATGGTGGGCAGCGGGATGCCCAGCCGCACCTGCACGCCGATTTCCTCGTGGACCTCGCGGACCGCGCACTCGGGGGTGGTTTCGCCCCGGTCCAGCTTGCCCTTGGGCCAGGACCAGTCGTCGTAGCGCGGCCGGTGGATCAGCAGCACTTCCAGCCGGCCCTGGCGGACGCGCCAGCACAAAGCCCCGGCGGCGGTGATCCTGACGCCCGGGGGAGCGCCGGCGTCGCTGGTCTTGCTCTGCGTCATCAGCGGCGGGTGACGGTGCGCTGGCGGGAGCGGGAGGCGAGCAGCCAGGACTGGATATCCGAGAGCGGGTTGCCGTCGTCGTCCTTGTGGTGCCTGGTCCACGCGCCGTCGCTGTCCAGGTGCCAGCTGGCGGTGCCGGGGTCCACGTAGCGGTCCATCACGGCCAGCAGGTCGTTGATGTCCTCGCGGGAGTTCAGTTGCACCAGCGTCTCCACGCGGCGGTCGAGGTTGCGGTGCATCATGTCGGCGGAACCGATGTAAACCACCGGTTCGCCGCCGTTGGCGAAGCCGAACACGCGCGAATGCTCCAGGAAGCGGCCGAGGACGGAACGGACCCGGATGTTTTCGCTCAGCCCCGGGACGCCCGGCCGCACCGCGCAGATCCCGCGGACAATCACGTCCACCCGCACGCCGGCCTGCGAGGCGCGGTAGAGCGAGTCGATGACGGCCTCGTCCACCATCGAGTTCACCTTAATCACCACGCGGGCGGCTCGGCCGGCCTTGCTGTTGGCGATCTCCTTCTCGATGCGGTCGATCAGGCCGGAGCGCACCGACCGGGGTGCAACCAGCAGCCGCTTGAACGTGGACTTCGGGGCGTAGCCGGAGAGCTGGTTGAACAGCTTGGACAGGTCCTCGCCCACCTGGTAGTTCGCCGTCAGCAGGCCCAGGTCCTCGTAGTAGCGGGCGGTGCGCGGGTGGTAGTTGCCTGTGCCGATGTGGCAGTAGCGGCGCAGCCCGTCGCCTTCCTGGCGGACCACGAGCGAGAGCTTACAGTGCGTCTTCAGGCCCACGATGCCGTAGACCACGTGGACGCCGGCCTGTTCCAGTTTCCGCGCCCAGTCGATGTTGGCCTGCTCGTCGAACCGGGCCTTGATCTCCACCAGCGCCAGCACCTGCTTGCCGGCCTCGGCGGCGTCGATCAGCGCGTCCACGATCGGCGAATCGCCCGAGGTCCGGTACAGCGTCTGCTTGATCGCCTGCACCTTCGGGTCGGCGGCGGCCTGCTCCAAAAAGGCCTGCACGGAGGTGGAGAACGAGTCGTACGGGTGGTGCAGCAGGATGTCGCGCCGGCGCATGGCCGCGAAGACGTTCGCCGCCTTGGACGTTTCGCTTTCGTTCAGGTGGCGGCTGGTGTGCGCCAGCTGCTTCGGATACTTCATGTCCGGCCGGTCGATCTGGTAGATCGCCTCCAGCCCGCGCAGGTCCAGCGGCGCGGGCAGCGCGTACACCTCGGATTCCTCGACGCCGAGTTCGCGCACCAGCAGTTCGCGCACGCTGGGGTTGATGTCCGTGGCCACTTCCAGCCGCACGGGCGGCCCGAACCGGCGGCGCAGCAGTTCCTTTTCCAGCGCCTGAAGCAGGTTCTCGGCGTCGTCCTCTTCGACTTCCAGGTCCTCGTTGCGGGTCACACGGAAGGTGTGGTGCTCCAGCACTTCCATGCCCTGGAAGAGCAGGTCCAGGTGCTGGGCGATGACGTCTTCCAGGGTGATGAACCGGGCCGTGCGGCCGGGGATCGAGCCGGCGCGGGGGCCGTCGACGGGGATCAGCCGCGAGAGCTGGTCCGGGACCTTGAGGCGGGCAAAGAGTTCCTTCTCGCTCACCGGGTTGCGCACGATCACGGCCAGGTTCAGCGAGAGCCCCGAGATGTAGGGGAAGGGGTGGGCCGGGTCCACGGCCAGCGGCGTCAGGATCGGGAACACCCGCTCCCGGAACATCACGGACAGTTCGGTCCGCGCCGCCTCGTCCAGTTCGTCCCAGCGCACGATGTGGATGTGTTCGTAGGCCAGCGCCGGGCGGATCTGCTCGGCGAAGATCCGGGCGTGGCGCTGCTGCAGCTTGTGCGCGGCGACCTTGATTTGTTCGAGCTGCTCGATCGGGGAGAGCCCGGCGGCGGACGGCACGGCCAGCCCGGTGGCGATCCGGCGCTTCAGGCCCGCCACCCGGACCATGAAGAATTCGTCCAGGTTGGAGGCGAAGATGGAGAGGAAGTTCAGCCGCTCCAGCAGGTAGAGGTCTTCGTCCTCGGCCAGTTCCAAGACCCGTGCGTTGAAGTCCAGCCAGCTGATTTCCCGGTCCAGGAAGCGTTCCAGCGTGAAGTCCCCGTCGGGCGCCAGCGAGGGCGCGAACTCGGGAATGTCGATGCGGTCCTGGGTGGCGCGGGCAGGGACCATTTCCGAGGAACCCAGCCGGGGAATGGCTGCGGTTTCGGGTTCGATGACCATGCTCTCTCCTGGGGCGTTGGGGCGGGCCGGACTCACCTCATCGTAGAGGCGTCCGGTAGCTATAAGGTTACCGACTGTTGCCCGCCGGCCTGCTCCCGCGGTGCGTACATCACATCCGCATCCCAGCGGGTGAAACCCAACTTGCGGTAAAGCCCGACGGCGGGCTCGTTGTCCGCGTCGACGTAGAGCATGATGGCGTGCTCGCCGGCGTCCTGCAGGTGCTTGATGCCGGCGATGGTCAGCGCCTTGCCCAGCCCGGTGCCCTGCGCCTGCGGCGTGACGCCCACGACGTACACTTCGCCGATGGACGGGTGGCTGCCGGAGCGCGGGTGGACCTTGGTCCAGTGGAACCCCACCAGGCCGCCGCCGTCCTCGCGCTCGGCCAGCAGGAAGCCGGCCGGGTCGAACCAGTCCTCGGCCATCCGCGCCTTCAGGTCGGAGAGCGTCATCGCGCCCTGCTCGGGGTGGTCGGCGAAGGCCGCGGCGTTGGCGGCCAGCCACGCCTCCTCGTCCCTGCCGGGCACGAAGGAACGGATGGCCACGCCGGGCGGCAAGTCGGCGGCGGGCAATCCGGTCGGGTGGGTCAGGCGCATCCGCCACAGCTCCCGGACCGGGGCGAAACCGAAGC
>NZ_JBNHGL010000101.1:0-9923 GCF_059091245.1 Arthrobacter sp. Y3225116 | reverse complement strand
ACACCGCTGCCAGCAGCAGCGCATGGCGGAGCCGCGCCGCGGGGCTTGTCCCAGCGGCGTCCGGGGCGGGGAGGCGGAGCCGGGGATCGGCGAAAATTGCTCCCCCGCAGGTGGGCACGGACGGGCTTGGGGGGTCTACGCTGTTCACCGCCACGGTTTTTTGGGTGACGTGCCGCCGCTGACCAGAGCAGCAGGCACCGCCCGCGAGAGAAGGAGAATCCGATGGCTAACGCCGAAGACGACGGCATCTCGAACAATGAGGCGCTCAAACCACTGGTCGAACGCAGCCGCTTCGGCGCGGCGGAACGGCGCAAACCCGCCGACGCCGATTCCGAGGCCAGGCGTCCGCCCATATCCAGCACGGAACTGAGCAAAGGACCCGCCGAACTCACCGAGAACCGCGGCCCCCGGGTCAACTGGCGGGTGTTCATCATCTCGTCGGCGATCGTCCTCGCCTTCTCCATCTGGGCCATCGTCGCCCCGGGCAACGCGGCCGGCACGATGCACACCATGGTCGGCTGGATCGCCACCAATCTGGGCTGGTTCTATGTCCTGACCGTCACCCTCGTCATTCTCTTCGTCCTGTGGGTGGCCCTCTCCAAGGAAGGCAGCGTCAGGCTCGGCCCCGACCACTCACGCCCCCAGTACAACCTCTTCACCTGGGTCGCCATGCTCTTCGCCGCCGGCGTGGGCATCGATATGCTCTTCTACTCCGTCACCGGCCCGATCACGCAATACATCAACCCTCCCACCGCCGCCCCTGAGTCGGCGGAAGCCGCGCAGGACGCCGTCGTCTGGACCATGTTCCACTACGGAGTGGCGGGCTGGTCGATGTATGCCCTTCTCGGCATGGCGATGGGGTATTTCGCCTACCGCTGGGGCATGCCGCTGTCCATCAGGGCCGCGCTCTACCCCCTGCTGGGGAAGCGGGTGCGCGGCGCCACCGGCGATGTCATCGACATTTTCGCCTTGGTCGGCACCGTCTTCGGCGTCGCCACGTCGATGGGCATCGGCGTCGTCCTGCTCAACGTCGGCTTCAGCTGGTTGTTCGGCCTGCCGGAGGGGCTGGCCCTGCAGATTGCCCTCGTGCTCGTCGCCGTCGTCATGACCGTGGCGGCCTGTACGTCCGGCGTGGACAAGGGAATCCGGTGGATCTCCGAACTGAACCTGTGGGCTGCCGGAGCGATGATGCTCTACATCCTGATCACGGGCAAGACCTCGTTCCTGCTGAACGCCATGGTCGAGAACATCGGCCGCTTCATCTTCTCCCTGCCGGAGCGCACCCTGCAGACCCTGGCCTACGAGGAGGACGGTTCGGCGTGGATGGCCGGCTGGACCCTCTTCTTCTGGGCCTTCTGGCTGGCCTGGGGCCCGTTCGTCGGCCTCTTCCTGGCACGGATCTCGCGCGGCCGGACGCTGCGGGAATTCGTCATCGCGGCCATCACCGCCCCGGTCCTCTGCGACTTCTTCATCGTCTCGATCTTCGGCAACAGCGCCATGAGCGAGGTTCTCGCCGGCAATACCGAATTCGCGCAGGAGGCCATCGACAGCCCCGAGCACGGGTGGTATGCCCTGCTGGAGATGTTCCCCGGCGCGCCGTTCCTGATCGGTCTGGCCACCCTCTCGGGCCTGCTGTTCTACCTCACCAGCGCCAATTCCGGTGCCATGGTGATGTCGAACTTCTCCTCCATGATCCCCGATCCGGCGATGGACGGCGCCAAGTGGCTGCGCATCTTCTGGGCCCTGGTCACGGCGTTCCTCACGGTGGCCATGCTGGTGGCCGGCGGCGTCACGACCATGGAATACGCCACCCTGATCTTCGCGTTGCCGGTGACCGTCATCGCGTATCTGGTGATGGCCTCCTTCTCGAAGGTGCTCAGGATGGAACGGGCCGAGCGCGAGGGGCAGGTGCTGCGGCGGCGCACTGCTGCCGCCCATGGCGGGCAGATACCGGAGAAAACCTGGCGGCAACGCCTGGCGCGCCTGCGGTCCTACCCGTCGAACAAGGCCGTGGCACAATTTGCCGAGCGGGTCGTGCAGCCGGCGCTGCAGGACGTCGCCAAGGAATTCACCGAACTCGGCTACGAGGCAGAGATGACGACGACGCCGAACGCGAAGACCGGCATCGACGAGCACATCCTCGTGGTGAATATGGACGACCACCGCGACTTCCACTACCAGGTGGCCGCGGTCGAGGCCCCCGTTCCGACCTTCGGCGGCCGCAGCATGCCCCGCGAGATCGACACGTACTACCGGCTCGAGGTGTTCACCCAGACCGGCAGCGAAGGCTACGACCTCATGGGTTTGACCCAGCAACAGGTCATCAACGACGTCCTCGACCGGTACGAGGCGCACCTGGCGTTCCTCAAATACTCCAGCGAACACGCCTACGCCTCGGTGCTCACCCCCGTGGTGCCGCCGACGACCGAGTCGATTCCGCACGTGCCCAAGGCGGCCGACGACGTCGAGAGACTCGACGAAACCTAGGACCGGCTGCCGGCGCCTCGGCTGCCGGCGTCTCGGCGGGCCATTGACTCCCGACGAGCCGCCGGCCCCGTTCCGATACAGTCGTCATATGGGCACCGACGACATTTCCTTCCACACCCGCAAGTGGGTGCGTCCCGAAGATCTCAACGCCAACGGCACCCTGTTCGGCGGAAGTTTGCTGCGGTGGATCGACGAGCAGGCGGCCATCTACGCCATCGTCCAACTGGGCAACGGCAAGGCAGTCACGAAGTACATGTCGGAGATCAACTTCGTCAGCTCGGCCCGTCAGGGCGATCTGATCGAGATGGGCCTGAAGGCCACGCATTTCGGCCGGACGTCCCTGACGATGCGGGCCGAGGTGCGGAACATGTTCACGCGCCAATCGATCCTGACCATCGAAAAGATCGTCTTCGTGAACCTGGGCGAGGACGGCAAGCCCGCACCGCACGGCTTCACCGAGATCACGTACACCCGTGACAGGGTCCCCCGGCAACATCTGGACCCCTCGGCGGTTCAGGACTAGCTGGCCGGGTCCGAGGACCCGGCCAGCCGCCGTCGTTGTTAGTGCGGAGTTACTCCGTCGCCGCCAGCTGGCCGCAGGCGCCGTCGATCTCCTTGCCGCGGGTGTCGCGCAGCGTGGTGGGGACGCCGGCGTCGTTGAGCCGGGCCACGAACTCGCGGGTGACGTCCGGGTCGGACGAGGTCCAGATGGAGCCCGGGGTCGGGTTCAGCGGGATGGGGTTGACGTGCACCCAGCCGCGGCCGCGCTTGTTGAGCTTCTTGGCCAGCAGGTCGGCGCGCCACGCGTGGTCGTTCATGTCCTTGATCAGCGCGTACTCGATGGAGACGCGCCGGCCGGTGCGCTGGTAGTAGCCGTAGGCGGCGTCGAGTGCCTCGTCGACCTTCCAGCGGGAGTTCACCGGGATCAGTTCGTCGCGCAGCTCGTCGTCCGGGGCGTGCAGGCTGAGCGCGAAGGTGAAGGGGAGGTTCTCGTCCGCCAGCTTGTTGATCGCCGGCACCAGGCCCACGGTGGAGACGGTGATGCCGCGGGCGCTCATGCCCAGGCCCTCGGGCGCCTCGTCCACCATGCGGTGCACGGCATTCATCACGCGCTTGTAGTTGGCCAGCGGCTCACCCATGCCCATGAAGACGATGTTGGTGACCCGCCCCGCGTCGGGGCCGGCGTCCTTGCGCTTGCCGCCGAGGCCGCCCTCGGCGATGACCCGGTTGGCCTGGACAATCTGGTCCAGGATTTCCGCGGTGGACATGTTGCGGGTCAGGCCGGCCTGGCCGGTGGCGCAGAACGGGCAGTTCATGCCGCAGCCGCACTGGCTGGAAACGCAGAGCGTGACCCGGCCCGGGTAGCGCATCAGGACCGATTCGACCAGCGAGCCGTCGAAGAGCCGCCACAGGAACTTGATCGTGTCGCCGTTGTCGGTGGTCAGGCGCTTGACCTCGGTGAGGAGGGTGGGGAAGAAGGTCTCGGCGAGTTCCGCGCGCCGCTCTTTGGGCAGGTCGCTCATGCGCTCGGGGTCGGTGGTGTAGTGCTGGAAGTAATGCGTGGACAGCTGCTTGGCGCGAAACGCCGGCAGTCCCAGCTCCTTCATCTTTTCCTGCCGCTCGGCCAGCGTCATGTCAGCGAGATGGACCGGCGGCTGCGTGACCCGCGGGGACTTGAACTGCAGCAGCGGACGGCCCTCGCTGGTGACGGCCTGGTTCCAGCCCTCGGCGGCGGGACGCACCTGGGGCCGGTCGGAAGTTTTTTGGGGGGAAGAAATCTGCGAAGACATTGCCACCTATTGTCTCACAGGCGCGATATAGTTCTCCCTTCGCCCCGGCCGCCCCGGACCGCGGCTGCTGCCCGGCCGCGCGGCCGCCGCCCCGGACGGGCGTGGTGTGCTTATTCTGGTCCAATGCGGATATGGAGCCTGCACCCCCGGCTGCTTGACCGGAGGGGCCTGGTGGCCTGCTGGCGGGAGGCCTTGCTGGCGCAAAAGGTTCTCGCAGGCGAAACCAAGGGTTACCGCAACCACCCGCAGCTGCAGCGGTTCCGTGCTGCGGAGGACCCGATGGCAGCCATCGGCGCCTATCTGGAGGGGCTGGCAGCCGAGGCTGCGGCCCGCGGATATGCCTTCAACACCAGCCTGATCCGGTGCCCGGGAACCTCGGCGGCCGGTGCCGCCGCAAGGGAGCGGCAGCCTCGCCTGCCGGTTCATTCGGAACAGCTCAGCTTCGAACTGAGGCATCTGATCGCCAAACTCGCGGTGCGGGACCCGGCCTACGCCGTGGTCCTGAGCCAGGGGCTGGAGCGGCAAAGCCCGGGCCGGGTCCCCGACCCGCATCCGCTGTTCACCACGGTCGAGGGTCCGGTGGAGGATTGGGAACGGCCGGTGTGACGCCTTCCGGCCCGCCGGCGTGAACTGGTCCGGCCCGGGCATGGCCGAGTCGGAGGCCGGCTGTACCGATCGGAGAGGTTGATTGATTGACTCACTCGCCCCGGCCGTGCACCGGCCTGGCGTTCGCCGGGGGTTTTCCGACCTCCTGGATGGTGTGGCCGCCGCAAGCTGTCGTGGTTACGCTGGCCCGCTCGATGCGTGACACGGTGAACCATCGCATGGCGTTGCGCAGCCGGCACCACCCGACCAGGTACCACTGGCCGTTCGTGGAGGCGAACAGCACTGGCTCAACGTCGCGGGTGGTCGTGGTCTCGTCTCCCGATGTGTAGCGAATGCGGATCACGCGCTGCTCGGCCATCGCCTCCTCCAGTGCCGACTTGATGGCGCGCGAAGAGGAGGGAAGCGCGTTGACCCAGACGCGGTGGGCCAGCTCGTCGGCTCGTGCCCGGGTTTTGGGATCGAGGACGTCCAGGATCTTCTGGATACCTGCTGCTGCCAGATCGGCGTAGGGGGCATCGGGTGCCGCGGACACGGCCGCCATGAGCGCCACGGCCTGCGCCGGGGACAGGCTGACGGGCGGCAGAGACGCGCCGATAGCCAATCCGTAGCCACCGCCCGGACCGGGGCGGGACCATATCGGCGCACCGCTGTTCTCCAACGCCTCGAGGTCTCTCTTGATGGTGCGCACGGATACCGCGAACTCTCGAGCCAACCGTTCGGCGGAGATTCCCCGCGCGCCGCCGCGGCGCAACATCTCGGACAGGGCATGGAGCCGCTCAACCCGCTTCACAGTTCGGACCCCAACAAATTCATGACATGAATAGTGACATACCCTTGTCCGTAGTGCCTGCGAGGGTAGTGCCATGACAACCACTGCAAGCAGTCCGACCATCATCCTCATCGCCGGCCACTGGCTGGGCGCCTGGGCGTGGGATGAAGTCCTTGAACACCTGACAACCGACCACGCCCGTGCAATCGCGATGACACTGCCCGGTCTCGACGGGGACGATCCACAGCGTGCGGCGAAGACTCTCGACGATCAAGCCGCAGCGATCCTGGACGTCATCACTCAACTCGGGGTCTCCGAGGATCAGCCCGCAACTCTCGTCGCCCACAGTGGGGCGAACGCCCCCGTCAGCCTCGTCCTTGACCGTCACCCCGAGCTTGTCCATCGAGTGGTGTGGGTCGACTCCGGCCCTGTGGCGACGGGAAGCGCCTTCGCCCCGGACCTCCCGGAGGAGTTGGAGGAGCTTCCGCTGCCGCCCCTCGACGTCCTCGCACAGCAGGCAAGCCTCGAAGGCCTGAGCGCAGAGGTCCTCGAGCGTTTTCAGGCGCGGGCGGTCCCTCAGCCCGGACCCGTGCTTCGTCAGCCGGTTGAGCTCACGAACGATGCCCGCCGCAAGGTCCGGACCACCCTGGTGTGCTGCTCTATCCCGAGCGCGCAGGTGCTGGAGCTGGCCCGTGCAGGCCATGCCATGTTTGCCGAAGTCGCGAACATCGAGCACCTCGACGCCCTTGACCTCCCGACGGGGCATTGGCCTATGTGGAGCCGTCCCCGCGACCTCGCCGAGGCCATTCAGTCAGCGGCTTCTCGAATCAACTGAGCCGCACGTACAACCGGAGGCTAGCGTCGCCGGCGCTCCTGGAAGCGCACAATGCGCTCGATGGCCGAGGCGACGGCGTCGGCACCGGCGGCAAAGGACAGCCGGACGGAGCGGGTGCCGTTGACGGCGTCGAAGTCGGCGCCGGGGACCACTGCCACGCCCTCTTCCTCCAAAAGCGCCCGGCAGTATTCGGCCGAATCGGCGAAACGCTCCAGTTGCCGCCCGAGGTCGGCGTACAGGTAGAAGGCCCCGTCGGCCGGTGCCGCGCTCCCCCACGCGAGCCGGCCCAGGTTCTGCAGCAACACCGCGCGCACCTCGGCGAACGCGGCCACCGCGGCCTCCGCCTCCCTGTAGGAGTCCGCCTCGAACGCCGCCAGTGCCGCCAGCTGGGCCGGGGCCGGCGGGCACAGCGCCACGTTCCCGGCGAGCGCATCGAAGGCCGGGGCGAGGTCGCGCGGCATCAGCGCCCAGCCCAGCCGCCACCCCGTCATCCCCCAGTACTTGGAGAAGGAAGAAATAACGACGGCGGTGCGGTCCAGTTCCCAGGCGCAGGTTCCGCGGGCATCCGGTTCCGTCGGATCGGCCGGATACGTGATGCCGTGGTAGATTTCGTCGCTGACCAGGCGGACCCCATGCTCGGCGCACCAGGCCGTGAGCGCGTGGAGTTCGCTCCGCGACACCATGGTGCCGGTGGGGTTGGCCGGCGACGCCAGCACCAGGCCGGCCAACGGCCCGTGGGCCGACGCCGCTGCGGCCAACAGTTCCGGGGTCGGCTGGTAGCGGACCTCGGGGCCGCAGTCGATCTCCACCACCTCGCAGCCGAGCGCCCGCAGAATGTTCCGGTAGGCCGGGTAGCCGGGCCGCGCCAGCGCCACCCGGTCGCCCGAGTTGAACGCGCTGAGGAACGCCAGCATGAACGCCCCGGACGACCCCGTGGTCACGGCCACTTCCTCCGCCGCCACGTCCAACCCGTACCAGCGCCGGTAGTGGCCCGCGATCGCTGCCCGCAGTTCCTGGATGCCCAGCGCGCTGGTGTAGGTCAGCGGCTGGCCGGAGGCGTGGATCCCGGCGGCCCGCTCGGACACTGCCCGCGGGGCGCCGCCCGACGGTTCCCCCGCGCACAACGACACGACGTCCCGGCCGGCAGCGCGCATCTGCGCTACCCGGTCCAGGATGCTCATTACTTGGAACGGCGGCACCTGGGCACGGCCGGCCACCTGCAGTTCGTTCACGATCCCCGAATCAGCCGGCGGTCCCGGCGGTCTTGGCGATGTACACGTCGCAAGCGGCCTTGTGGGTCACCGAACTGGCCACGCTGCCGAGCACCCGGCCCAGCCCCTGCATGCCCACGTTGCCGACCACGATCAGACGGGCGTTAACGCGTTCCGCCTCTGCCACCAGCGCGTCCTGGGGCTTGCCGAGCACCGCGGTGTAGCTGGTCCGCAGGCCCTCCGCGCCCAGTTCTGCCGCGACGTCCCTGGCTACCTTCTCGGCCCGCTCCGACTCGTGGATGAACCACTTGTCGTTGCCGATGGCCACGACTTCGGTCGCATCGGATTCGTGGGCGGTAACCACCCGGAGCTCGGCGCCCATGGACGCGGCGAGTTTCGCCGCCGTGCGCGCCGCCTTCATGGCGGTATCGCTGCCGTCTACTCCTACGATGATGATTCCGGCCATCGGGCCACCCCTTCGAGCACGTCGTCTGGCGGCCACGTGGGCCGTTTCACACCAACTTACCCGCCCCGTGGGCGATCCGCCGGGAGCCGCGGGCCGCCGTCGTCGTTATCAGTCCACGAACTCCGACTGGGTCTCGATGAACTCCCAATCTTCTTCCGGCAGCGTTGCTTCCTTCAGGTCCGGCCCGCCCGCCTCGTAGACCGCCGCCGCCGCATCTGCGTCCACTACCTCGGCCCGCAGGTTTTCCCGGAACCACTGCTTGTGGCCGGTCGGCAGCTTCAGCCACCACTGTTCAATCCGCAATTCCGCCATCTCGCGCCTCCTTGTGCCTCGCCGCTGTTACTTCCACCGTAGGTCTGCGCCTTCCCGCGGACAAGGGAGGCCTGCACGCGGGTGCCGCCGCAGCGGCGGCAACTACCTCTGCCGGTAGTTGTTGGCTCGTACCCGCCGGAGTGCCACAGTGGACCTCGTCCGCACTCCCGTTGCGCCGCGCCGGCCGCGGGCCCGTCTGGAAGGAACAGCCAATGGATCGCATGGTTTTCATCAACCTGCCCGTCAGCGACCTGAAGAAGTCCACGGACTTCTACACCGGTCTCGGCTACACGCTGAATCCGGACTTCTCCTCGCCGGATGGCTCGTCCCTGGTCATCTCCGACACGATCGTGGTGATGCTGCTGACCACGGAGCATTTCGGCAAGTTCCTTCGCAACGGCACTCCGCATCTGGGCTCGGATGCCAAGGAAGTGCTGGTGTCCCTCAGCGCCGACTCGGCCGAGGAGGTGGACCGGTTCGTGGCCAACGCGACGTCCGGCGGCGGCACGATCTACCGGCCGGCCGAAGAAGAGATGCCGGGCATGTACGGGGCCGCCATTGCGGACCCGGACGGACACGTCTGGGAGATCATGCACATGTCTCCGGAGGCGATGCAGGCGGCCGCGGAGCAGAACGCAGCGACGGGCAACGCCGCCGGGGCCCAGTAGCCTCAGCCCGGCCCGTTTTCCCTGCCGACCGGCGGCATCCCGCGAAACGCCTCGATCTCTCCGGGCAGGCGCGGTGTGCCCCGGGGTCCTCCGTAGTTGGCTCCGGGTGCAGGCGCTTGGCTTTCTTGCCGGCGAACCTATGGGTCTGCTCGAAGTTCTGGCACAGTGAAGAGAAGCAGCCGGCACCGGCAGCGGGCCGGGAGCCGATCGACGCGGAGGTCCGCCATGACTGCCTCAACAACGGGCACCACCCGTCCGACCGTCCTGTTCGTCGGCGTGCGGGATGCCGGCCGCTCACAGATGGCCGCGGCCTACCTCTCCCAACTCGCCGAGGGCGGCATCGAGGCCCGCTCGGCCGGAACCCGGCCCGGCGGACGGCTGGACGCCGCCGTCGTGGAGGCCATGGCCGAAGAGGGCATCGACCTGTCCGCGGTGCGTCCCACGGCGGTCACCCACGAGTCGGTCAACAAGGCGCAGATGGTGGTCACGCTGGGTTCCGGCGGCGAATGCCCGGTGGTTCCCGGCCGGCGCTATGAAGACTGGGACGTGGATGACCCCGCCGGCCGGGACGCTGCCGGTGTGCGTGCGGTCCGTGACGACATCAAGCACCGGGTGCAGCATTTGCTGTCCGAACTGCAGCCGGCCCTGCACCCGGACGCGCAGTAGGGCCCGCACCGCAGTAGGGCCCGCACCGCCGTAGAGCCCCCTCGCGGGACGTCGGGCTGGATGCAGGAGCCCGTCCGCGCCGGAATCAGGCCCCCGGCGCCTCAGCCGGCGCC
>NZ_JBNHGL010000100.1:0-10038 GCF_059091245.1 Arthrobacter sp. Y3225116 | reverse complement strand
GCGCTGGGCGTCGACGGCGGCCTGCACCGTGGCGCCGGAGGGCAGTTCGCCCTCGCGCACCACGGCCTTGTGCACGCTCAGGCCCTTGACGGGCTTCTGCACGTCGAGCACCTCGACCACGAACCCGTCGCCGGTGATCAGCCCGACGTCCGCGGCCTGCCCGCCGGCCTCGGCGTAGAACGGGGTGGCGTCGAGCACCAGTTCGATTTCCTCGCCCTGGCCGGCGAAGCCGCGCACTTCGCCGCCGCGGACGATGCCGCGCACCGTGGATTCGGTGGTGAGTTCGTCGTAGCCGGTGAAGACGGTCTCGCCGTCGGCGAGCATCTCGCGGAAGACGGTCACGTCGGCGTGGCCCAGCTTCTTGCCGCGGGCGTCGGCCTGGGCGCGCTCGCGCTGTTCGGCCATCAGCGTGCGGAATCCGGCCTCGTCCACCTGCAGGCCGGCTTCCTCGGCCATCTCGAGGGTCAGGTCGATCGGGAAGCCGTAGGTGTCGTGCAGGGTGAAGGCGTCCTCGCCGGAAATCGGCTTGGCGGCGGCCTTGGATTCCTTCACGGCCTCCTCAAGCCGGGCGGTGCCGGAGGCGATGGTGCGCAGGAACGCCTTCTCCTCGGCGTAGGCAATCCGGCTGATGCGCTCGAAGTCCTCGGCCACTTCCGGGTAGGTGCCCTTCATCGCGTCCCGGGAGACCGGCAGCAGGTCCGGCAGGCAGGCGCGTTCCACGCCGAGCAGGCGCATGGCGCGCACCGCACGGCGGATCAGCCGGCGCAGCACGTAGCCGCGGCCCTCGTTGGAGGGAGTCACGCCGTCGGAGATCAGCATCAGGGAGGAGCGGATGTGGTCGGCGACCACGCGCATGCGCACATCGTCGCCGTGGTGCGGGTCGTCGTCGGACTCGGCGCTGGTGTACTCCTTGCCGGAGATTTCCGCGGCCTTGTCCAGCACGGGGCGGACCTGGTCCGTCTCGTACATGTTCTCCACGCCCTGCAGGATCATCGCGAGGCGTTCCATGCCCAGGCCGGTGTCGATGTTCTTCTGCGGCAATTCGCCCAGGATCTCGAAGTCTTCTTTGCCGATGCCAGCGCCGCGCTGGTACTGCATGAAGACCAGGTTCCAGATTTCGATGTAGCGGGTCTCGTCGGCGATCGGACCGCCCTCGATCCCGTACTCCGGGCCGCGGTCGTAGAAGATTTCCGAGCAGGGGCCGGCCGGGCCGGGCTGCCCGGTGGACCAGTAGTTGTCCTTCTTGCCGGACTTCTGGATCCGTTCGGCCGGAACGCCCACCTGGTCGCGCCAGATGGCCAGTGCTTCCTCGTCCTCTTCGTACACGGTGATCCAGAGCTTCTCCGGCGGCAGGCCGTAGCCGCCCTGCTCCACCGGGCTGGTCAGCAGTTCCCAGGCCATCGCGATGGCCTGTTCCTTGAAGTAGTCGCCGAAGGAGAAGTTGCCGCACATCTGGAAGAACGTGCCGTGCCGGACGGTCTTGCCGACCTCTTCAATGTCCGCGGTGCGGATGCATTTCTGCACGCTGGTGGCGCGCGGGTACGGCGGCGTCTCGCGGGCTGTCAGGTACGGGATGAACGGCACCATGCCGGCCACGGTGAACAGCAGCGAGGGATCCGGCGACACGAGGGACGCGGAGGGGACCACGGAATGGCCCTTCTTCTCGAAGAAGTCGAGCCAGCGGCGGACAATCTCATGGGATTTCATGGTGCCTGTGTCTTACCTTCCGGGGTGCAATACGGTTGTGGGCGCCGGGCTGGGGCTTCGGTGACCGTAAAAAAAACTTATCGCTTGCGGACGTCGTCGGCGGAATCGATGCCCAGGGCCAGGCGCAGGTCGGTTTCACGTTCCTGCATGCCGTCGCGGACCGCGTCGGCGAAGTTGGCTACGGAGTCGGCCACCTGCGCCAGGGCGCGGTTCAGACCCGCCGGGCCCAACGCCTCACGCGTTTGGGACACCTTGCGTACCGCGAGCACGCCGATCGCCACGCCGGCGGCCATCCAGATCATTCGCTTCATGTCGGTTCCTCTTTCCGGTCAGCGGCCGCGGCGGCGCTTGCCCTCGGGCGCGCCCTTGCCGGCGGAATTGAAGGCGCTGCGCACGCCGTAGGAGAAGGCTGCCACCTTGATCAGGGGCGAGCCCAGGGTCGCGGAGACCAGCGAGGTCAGGGCCGACAGGTTGGCGGAGGCGTCCGAGACGTGGTTGGAGATCCCGTCGACCTTCCTGAGCTGATCGTTGGTGGTGCTCACCGTGGTGGTGACTTCGCCGATCAGCGGGGTGGTGCCGTCGCTGATTTCCCGGATAGCCTGGCGCAGTTCGTCAAACACCTTGCCGAGCTTCCAGACCGGTATGGCCAGCAGGGCCACCAGCACCGCGAACACGCCCGCGGCGATCAGACCGGCGATATCTCCACCTGACATGGGCTCAAACGCTCCTCATTGTTGGTTTTTGGCGTACTCCGGGTTCCGCGCGCAGCGTGGGCGGGCCATCTGCTGCTTGGGTCCGGCTAACGACGGCGGGGCGCACCTTGACGCAGGCACCGTTCCGCCACTGACAACACCTTACCTACTGAACAGCCCGCGGCGATGCCGCGGGCTGTTCTGCGCCGGCCCCGCGCACGGGGACGGCATCTCGCAGGTGCGGTCCCGGGGTTTCACCCCCGGGACAACGGGCCTAGCGAGCGTAGTATTCGACCACCAGCTGCTCTTCGCAGGTCACGGGGACCTCGGAGCGCTTGGGGCGGCGGACCAGGCGGGCCTGCAGCTTCTCCAAAGCGACGTCCAGGTACGCCGGAACGTTGGGGAGCACGTCGCGGTGAGCGCCGGCAGCTGCCACCTGGAACGGGGGCATCTTCTCGGAGCGCTCGTGGACGTGGATCAGCTGGCCTTCGGAAACGCGGAAGGACGGGCGGTCCACGCGCTTGCCGTCGACCATGATGTGGCGGTGCACCACCAGCTGGCGGGCCTGGGCAATCGTGCGGGCAAAGCCGGCACGCAGCACCAGTGCGTCAAGACGCATTTCCAGCAGCTCGATCAGGTTTTCACCGGTCAGGCCGGCGGTGTTGCGGGCTTCCTCGAAGACACGGGTCATCTGTGCTTCGCGGATGCCGTACTGGGCACGCAGACGCTGCTTCTCGCGCAGACGTACGGCGTAGTCACTGTCCTGCTTGCGGCGGGCGCGTCCGTGCTGGCCGGGGCCGTACGGACGACGCTCCATGTACTTCTCAGCCTTGGGCGTCAGGGCAATGCCAAGGGCACGCGAAATGCGGACCTTGCGGCGGGCTCGTGTGTTGTTAGCCACGATGTCCTTCCAGTTATGTGCGGTGCAATGGTTTGCTGGCCTCCATGTATCGGAGAGCGTTGGTCAACCGCTACCTTCAGCTACAGTCCGTTCGCGGCACGCGTCTGGCCCCACCTCTGATGTGATCCGGGGTTTGACGGCGCGTGAAGAACGGCTTGCCAGTCAGCCAACCATTCTAGCAGCAGCTCGGGTTGCTGCCGCACGCGTGTGCCCTGGCTGGTGTGGCTTCCGGCCGCCGCCGCCGGCGCGGGGGCGCGTGGCTATCTGAAAGTCTCGAGTGCTATGCCGACAAAGGCCACGACTCCCATGCACATGTAGCAGAAGCCCATGAACCTTACCGTCGGAACATCGATGAAGGTGAAGCCCTCCTGCGGTATTCCCTTGCTCTCCTTGTATATACGGGACCAAGCACTGGCCACACCATTGACATCCCTAAAGATGCAGAGACCAAAGAGAAAGAACGAGAGTCCGACGGCTGCGAAAACCAGCAGCACCAACCATCCCGGACCCTTGAGTAAACCAACGACAAAGACGAGGAGGAAGAACCCAAGTACACACAGCAAGAGGGCCTTTGCCGGCTGGGGCATCTCGAAAACTAGGCGCTTGTTGAAACGGAACGTTCTGATGGCTCCTCCTTCAGTTGAAGAGTACGCCTGGCGCAGCTTCGCGACGTCGTAGGGGGCGCCTCGTGTTGAGTTTGTTCCGGGCCCGGCCATGCGGGCGCGTGGTGCGCGGGTCCGTGTGGCCCGTGGAGTCTGGGAGGTCACGCAGTGCGGCGTCCACCGTTGTATACGTCGTCGGCTTCCGGCCGCCGCCGTTTCGTGTGCAGGGGCGGCTTTTACCTAGGCTGGGTCCATGCGAGCCATTTTGCAGCGCGCCAGCCGCGCCAGCGTCAGTGTCGACGGCGCCGTGGTGGGCGCCCTGCCCGGTCCCGGACTGGTGGTGCTGGTCGGCGCCACCCACACCGATACCCCTGACGACGCCGTGGCGCTGGCGCAGAAGACCTGGCAGCTGCGGATCCTCGACGGCGAGAAATCCTGTGCCACGGCCGGCGCCCCGCTGCTGGTGGTCAGCCAGTTCACCCTGTACGCCGATACCCGCCGCGGCCGGAGGCCGTCCTGGTCGGCGGCCGCCCCGGCGGCGGTCGGCGAGCCCTTGGTGGAGGACTTCGTGGCGGCGCTGCGGGTGCTCGGCGCGCAGGTGGAAACCGGCGTGTTCGGCGCGATGATGGAGCTGGAGCTGGTGAATTCCGGCCCGTTCACCGTCAGCCTGGACACCGAGGACTTCGGCAAGCCGCGCCGCGATTAGGGCGGCCCGCCGGGCACCGCCGTCGTTATTCGCCGCGGATGATCTTCCGCAGCCGGTCCACCCGGGCGGAAATCTCCCGTTCGGCGCCGTTGGTGGTCGGTTCGTAGTAGTTCCGGCCCACCAGGTCGTCGGGTGCGTACTGCTGGGTGGCGATCCCGTGCGGGGCGTCGTGGGAGTACACGTAGCCCTTCCCATGGCCCATGCCCTTCGCGCCGGCGTAGTGGGAGTCGCGCAGGTGCACGGGAACGCCCTGGCCGCGTCCGGCGCGCACGTCCGCCACTGCCGCGTTGATCGCCAAGTAGCAGGCCGGCGACTTCGGTGCGGTGGCTATGTGCACCACGGCCTGGGCCAGCACCAGCCGGGCCTCGGGCATGCCGATCAGCTGCACGGCCTGGGCGGCGGCGACGGCCGTCTGCAGCGCGGTGGGGTCGGCCATGCCGACGTCTTCGGACGCATGGATTACGATCCGGCGGGCCACGAACCGCGGGTCCTCCCCCGCCTCCAGCATCCGGGCCATGTAGTGCAGCGCCGCGTCCACGTCGGAACCGCGCATCGACTTGATGAAGGCGCTGGTGATGTCGTAATGCTGGTCGCCGGCCCGGTCGTAGCGCAGCGCGGCACGGTCCATCGCACGCTCGGCGTGGGCGAGCTCGACGAGGACCGGGGCGCCGTCCTCGCCCGTCCCGCCGGACTCGCCCCAGGCCACTCCCGCGGCGGCCTCCAGCGCGGTCAGGCCGCGACGCGCATCGCCGGCGGCCAGCCGCACGAGGTGTTCCAGCGCCTCGTCGCTCAGGGCCACGCGCCCGGCCAGCCCGCGCTCGTCCGCCACCGCCCGCACCAGCAGGGCCTCGATGTCGTCGGCGGTCAGCGGCTGGAGCGTCAGCAGCAGCGAGCGGGACAGCAGCGGCGAGACCACGGAGAACGACGGGTTCTCGGTGGTGGCGGCGACCAGCACCACCCAGCGGTTCTCGACGCCGGGCAGCAGCGCGTCCTGCTGCGCCTTGTTGAAGCGGTGGATCTCGTCCAGGAACAGCACGGTGGTGATGCGGTGCAGGTCGCGGGCGGTCAGGGCCTCGTCCATCACCCGGCGCACGTCCTTCACGCCGGCGGTGATGGCGGACAGCTCCACGAACTTGCGGCCCGGTCCGCGGGCGATCACGTGCGCCAGGGTGGTCTTGCCGGTGCCCGGCGGGCCCCACAGGATCACCGAGGACGGCCCCGCCGGTCCGGTGGCCGCACCGCCGGCGGCCAGCAGCCGCAGCGGCGATCCCGACTGGAGCAGGTGCCGCTGGCCGACCACGTCGTCCAGCGTGCGGGGCCGCATCCGGACCGCCAGCGGGCTGCGGGGACGCCCGGATCCGGCGTCGGCGTCGGAATCCGGTCCCCGGCCGTCGCCGTCGTAATCTTCATCCTCGCCCGCGGCGGCACTGAACAAGTCACTCACACGGTCAAGGCTATCGTTTTCCCCTGACGGCCCGGGCACCGGGGCCCTATTCCCGGAAGTCGACGCGCATCACGGCGCGGCGGGGCGTGGGGCGGGTGACCTCGCGGAAACCCGCCGCGCTGAAGATGCTGTGGCTGCCCACGTACAGTTCGCCCCACGTCATGCGCTGCCCGGGCTTGGGGATGAGCGGGTAGCCCTCGATGGCGCGGGCGCCGTTCTCCTCCGCCCAGCCGGCGGACGCCGAAGCCAGGGCCCGGCTGATGCCGCGGCGCCGGAAGCCGGCCCGGGTGGTGAAGCACACCGCGGCCCACACCGTCCCGTCGTCGGGGTCTTCGTCGCGGCCTGCCCACACCACCCTGCTGGTGCGCAGGTGCCGGTAAGCCGTCCGGGGTTCCACGGCGCACCAGCCTACCGGTTCGCCGTCCAGGTAGGCCACCAGGCCGCTGGTGGAGCCGGCCTCCGGATCACCGCACCGGGTTTCGGCCCGGAGCCGGAAAGCGCGTTCCTCGACCAGCTCCTCCCGCCATTGGGCCGCCGGGGTCTGGAACCACTGGCATTGGCAACGCGCCGCTTCGCCGCGGGTGCCGAAGACCGCCTGCAGGTCGTCCCAGGAGGCTTGGTTCGCCGGGACGACGGCGACGCCGGCACCGGTAGCTGTCTGCATGCTCCCAGCAGACAGCACGGCGGGCACGCACCGCAAGGGGTGCGCGCCCGCCGTCGTACGTCAGGGAGGAATCAGTGCCCGGCTACTCCGCCTTGGCCCCGGCCTCCTTGGCCGCGTCCTTGGGCTGCGGCTTGGCGTCGACGCCGGCTTCCTTGCGCTGCTGCGGCGTGATCGGCGCCGGAGCTGCGGTCAGCGGGTCGTAGCCGCCGCCGGTCTTCGGGAAGGCGATGACCTCGCGGATGGACTCCTCGCCGGCCATCAGGGCAACCACGCGGTCCCAGCCGAAGGCGATGCCGCCGTGCGGCGGGGCGCCGTACTTGAAGCCCTCCAGCAGGAAGCCGAACTTGGTCTGCGCGGATTCCTTGTCCAGCCCCATCACCTTGAACACTCGTTCCTGCATGTCCCGCTGGTGGATACGGATGGAGCCACCGCCGATTTCGTTGCCGTTGCAAACGATGTCGTAGGCGTAGGACAGCGCCGACTCCGGGTCGGTGTCGAACGTGTCCATGAATTCCGGCTTCGGCGAGGTGAAGGCGTGGTGCACGGCCGTCCACTTGCCCCCGCCCACGGCCACGTCGCCGGAGGCGACGGCCGCCTCGGCAGGCTCGAACATGGGAGCGTCGACCACCCAGACGAACGCCCAGTCGCCCTCGTTGATCAGGCCGGTGCGGTGGCCGATCTCCACGCGCGCCGCGCCGAGCAGCGCACGGGAGGCGGCACGGTCGCCGGCGGCAAAGAAGATGCAGTCGCCGGGGTTGGCGCCCACGGTGCCCGCGAGGTTCTCGCGCTCGAAGTCGGTGAGGTTCTTGGCCACCGGGCCGGTCAGCCCGCCGTCCTCCTGGACCAGCACATAGGCGAGGCCCTTGGCGCCGCGCTGCTTGGCCCATTCCTGCCAGGCGTCCAGGGTGCGGCGGGCCTGCGAGGCCCCGCCGGGCATCACCACGGCACCCACGTAGGGCGCCTGGAAGACGCGGAACGTGGTGTCCTTGAAGAAGTCGGTCAGCTCGGTCAGCTCCAGCCCGAACCGCAGGTCCGGCTTGTCCGAACCGTACTTGTCCATCGCCTCGGCATAGGTCATCCGCGGGATCGGCGCGGTGATCTCGACGCCGATCAGCCGCCACAGGGCCTGGACGATCCGCTCGCCGAGGGCGATGATGTCGTCTTGGTCCACGAAGCTGGCCTCGATGTCCAGCTGGGTGAACTCCGGCTGGCGGTCGGCCCGGAAGTCCTCGTCGCGGTAGCAGCGCGCAATCTGGTAGTACTTCTCGAAGCCGCCCACCTGCAGCAGCTGCTTGAACAGCTGCGGGGACTGCGGCAGCGCGTACCAGGCCCCCGGGGCCAGGCGCGCCGGGACCAGGAAGTCGCGGGCGCCTTCGGGCGTCGAGCGGGTCAGCGTCGGGGTCTCGATCTCCACGAATCCGTCGCCGTGCAGGAGTTCGCGCGCCACCCGGTTGGCTTCCGAGCGCAGCCGCAGCGCCTTCGAGGGGCCCGGCCGGCGCAGGTCCAGGTAGCGGTGCTTGAGGCGGGCTTCCTCGCCCACCTCCACGTGCTCGTCCACCTGGAACGGCAGCGGGTCGGCGGTGTTGAGGACGACGACGTCCTCCGCCATGACCTCCACCTCACCGGTGGCGAGGGCCGGGTTCTCATTGCCCTCCGGGCGCTTCTCCACGGTGCCCTTGATCTGCAGCACGTATTCATTGCGCAGCGAATGGAACACGTCCTCCTCGCGGACTACTACCTGCGCCACACCGGAGGCGTCGCGCAGATCCAGGAACGCCACACCACCGTGGTCGCGGCGGCGGGCCACCCAGCCGGCGAGGGTAACGGTTTGTCCGATGTGCTCGGCCCTGAGGGTGCCGAGGTCGTGTGTGCGCAGCACAACAGTCCTTCCGGTAGAACGATTTGCTCATCTGTCCGGCGCCCGCTGTTTACCTGGTCCGGCGGCGGGGTACGGCTATGGTGAGTGGAGATGTAGACGAGTTTACCGTTGATCAAGCTGCGCCCCGGACCTCGGCTGCCGCCGCGCGAGAGGAAGTGGCACGGACCGGCCGGCCGGCGCCCGGGCGCAGCGGGCAAGGAGCTGGAGTAACTGTGAGTAGTGAATCGTCGCTGGAACGCCGCCTCGGCGGAGTCGACGCGACCACCGTGGGCGTCGGATCCATGATCGGTGCCGGCGTCTTCGTGGTGTTTGGTCCCGCGGCCGCCGCGGCCGGTTCGTGGCTGCCGCTGGCACTGGGCATCGCGGCGTTCGTGGCCTATTGCAACGCGGCGGCCACCGCGCAGCTGGCCGCCCTCTACCCCACCAGCGGCGGCACGTACATTTACGGACGGAAGCGGCTGGGCGAATGGCCCGGCTTTCTGGCCGGCTGGAGCTTCGTGACCGGCAAGATTGCCTCCTGCGCGGCCATGGCCCTGACCTTCGGCCTCTACGTTTTCCCGGAGTATGCCACGGCCGCCGCCGTGGCTGCCGTCGTCGTGCTGACCTCGATCAACCTGCTGGGCATCACCCGGACTGCGTGGGTAACGCGATGGATCGTGGCGTTCGTGGCCGCCGTGCTGGTTTTCGCGATCGTTGTGGCCTTCGACGCCGATCCGGTCGGGGCCCCGGGCGGGCAGATCGCCGCGTCCCCGTACGGCGTGCTGCAGGCCGCGGGGCTGTTCTTCTTCGCGTTCGCCGGCTACGCCAGGATCGCCACCATGGGCGAAGAAATCCGCGAACCGAAAAAGCTGATTCCGCTCGCGATCTTCTCCGCGCTGCTGATTACCTTCGTGCTCTACGTGTTGATCGGCCTGGGACTGCTGCGCTACCTGGGGCCCGAGCTGCTGGCGGAGAGCGATGCCCCGCTGCGCGCCGTGATGGAGGAGGTCGGCGGCGGTGTGGGCACCACGGCCATGGCCATCGCCGTCGCCCTCGCCAGCCTGGGCGCCCTGCTGGCGCTGATCGCCGGCGTCGGCCGGACCACGTTCGCCATGGCCCGGGAAGGCGACCTGCCCCGCGTCTTCGCGACGGTGGGCACCCGGTTCAAGGTCCCCTGGGCGGCGGACCTGGTGGTGGCCGCCGTCGTCATTTTCCTGCTGCTCACCCAGGATGTGCTGGCCGTGGTGGGGCTCTCCAGCTTCGGCGTGCTGATTTACTACAGCGTCACGAATGCGGCCGCCCTCACCCTGGACGAGCGGCCCTGGCACGCGCCCAAACTGCTGAATGTCGCCGGGCTCCTCGGCTGCCTGCTGCTGGCCTTCACCCTGCCGGTCACGTCCGTGGTGATGATGCTGGCCGTGCTCGGCGCGGGCGTGGTCGGCCGTGCGGCGCTGGCGCCGGTCC
>NZ_JBNHGL010000099.1:0-10128 GCF_059091245.1 Arthrobacter sp. Y3225116 | reverse complement strand
AGCCCCGGGTGCCGGCCTGCTGCGCGCGGAGTGCCCGGAGCAGATGGTCGCGCTGTTCAATGACGATGCGGCGAAGCGCGGCCGGCGCCTCCGCGTGGCTGTCGAGCCAGTCATCGGTGCGTACGACGACGGGGTGTTCGGCAGGTTCCTGTCCGGAGACCAGGTCCTGGGCGATGGGGTAGAGCCCCCGAACCAGCCTGCCCGCTATCTCGATGCTCTTCACCGACCAGATCCGATCGAGTTCCTCAAAGTACGGTTCCACATACCCGGCGTGAAGCTCACGCGGGCCCTGGCAGAAACCATCGATGGTGGCGTCCAGCAGCTCGTTGGACAGCGAATCGGTATGCACTGCGGTGTGCCAGGCCTCGGCCTTCACTTCCGGAGCGGGCCGCGCCGACATGGCGGCCAGATGGCCGGCACGCGCCGCCGCGTTGCGGTCGGCTTCCAGGGCCGCATCCAGCTCCGCCGCCGAAGCGTGGCCGGTGGCCGCCAGTGCCTGCCAGAAACGCCAGCGCAGGTCCGTGTCCAGCTTCAGTCCCTCCAGCACGGTGGTCTTGTCCAGCAGGCCGCGCAGGAACCGCGCCTGGCCGTCATCCGCGCGGCCGACCGCCGCCAGTGACCGCGCCCAGGTCAGCTGCCGGTCGCTGCCCGGCTCCGCCGCTTCCACCTCCCGGCGCGCTGCGGCCAGGAAGGCTTCCCGCAGGCCCGTCCGGAGGCCCGCCGGTGCGTAGCGGTCCATCGCGGCCTTGGCGCAGTCCAGGACCACCTGCAGCACGCTGTTCTCGGTTTCCGCCGGGGCGAAGCGCTGCACCGCCTCCACGTAGTCGGCGGCGGGGAGGCGCCCGTCGCGGGCCATGTCCCAGAGGCTCGACCAGCACAGGGCGCGGGCCAGCGGATCGGTGACCATGTCCAGGGCGGAGAGCACCGTTTCCAGGGAGCGGGCGTCGAAGACGACCTTGGCGTAGCTCAAGTCCTCATCGTTGAGCAGCAGCAGGGCGGGAAGGTTCCGGCCCGCCAGTTCCGGAACCTCGGTCCGCGGGCCCGCCACGTCCAGCTCCAGCTGGTCCGTGCGGACCAGCCGGCCGGTGGCGTCCGGGTTGTACAGGCCCAGCCGCAGCCGGTGCGTCCGGAAGGACGGCTCGTGCGTCACCGGATCCACCGCCTCTTGGACGATGGCCGCGGAGGCGATCGCACCGCCGTCGTACTCGAGGTCCACGCCCAGCGTGGAGATGCCGGCGGTCTGCAGCCACTGCCGCGCCCACTGCTCCATGTCCCGGCCGGAAGCCGCGCTGAGGGCGGTGAGGAAATCGGCCAGCGAGGTGTTGCCGTAGGCATGTTCACGGAAATACCGGCGCGAGGCACCGACGAAGGAGTCGAAACCGGCATAGGCCACCAACTGTTTGAGCACCGAGGCGCCCTTGGCATACGTGATGCCGTCGAAGTTCTGCTTGGCCGCTTCCAGGTCCGGGATGTCGGCGACGATGGGGTGGGTGGTGGGCAGCTGGTCCTGCACGTACGCCCACCCCTTGCGCCGGTTGGCGAAGGTGATCCAGGCGTTGGTCCATTGCGTGGCCTCGGCGGACGCCAAGGACCCCATGTAGTCGGCGAACGATTCCTTCAGCCAGAGGTCGTCCCACCATTTCATGGTGACCAGGTCGCCGAACCACATGTGCGCCATCTCGTGCAGGATGGTGTTGGCGCGGGCCTGGTACTGGGCGTCGGTGGCCCGGGAAGAGAACACGTAGGCCTCGGTGAAGGTGACCAGTCCTGGGTTCTCCATGGCGCCCAGGTTGTATTCGGGCACGAACGCCTGCTCGTACTTGCCGAACGGGTAGGGGTAGTCGAAGAGTTCGTGGAAGAAGTCCAGGCCGGCCTTGGTGACGGCGAAGATCTGCTCCGGATCGAAGGAATCGGCCAGCGAGGCGCGGCAGTAGGCGCCAAGCGGCACACTGAGTTGTCCTCCGTCGGGCAGGGTGCCCTGCCAGTTGTCCCTTACCGCGTGGTAGGGCCCGGCCAGGACGGTGGTGATGTAGGTGGAGATGCGCGGCGTCGGCTCGAAGCGGCGGACGGAGTAGCCGGGCGTGGAGCCCATTGGCTCGGTCACGGCCACCGCGGCGTTCGAGGCCACCAGCCAGTGGTCGGGGGCGGCAACGTGGAAGCTGAAGCTGGCCTTCAGGTCCGGCTGCTCGAAGTTGGCGAAGACGCGGCGCGCGTCGGCCGGTTCGTACTGCGTGTAGAGGTACGTTCGCGCGTCCACCGGATCGACGAACCGGTGGAGCCCTTCGCCGCTGCTGCTGTACAGCGCGGTGCCCGTGATCGTGACCTGGTTCTCGGCCTCGAGGCCGGGCAGCGTGATCCGGGAACCGTCCACGACGTCGTCGAGGTCCAGGGGCCGGCCGTTGAGCGTGACGGAGTGGACACCGCCGTGGATGAAGTCGGCAAACACCGTGGCGCCCGGTGCGCTGCAGCTGAACGTGATGACGGTGCTGGAGACGAAACCCGGCGCGTCGGGGTCCTCGGCGTTGCGCAGGTCCAGCGAGACCTCATAGCTCTCCACCTGCAGGATGTGTGACCGTGCGGCCGCTTCGTCGCGGCTGAGGTTCTGGTTCGTCATCCGGCCCATTTAACCATGCGCAGGTCCGGTTGCGGCCCCTCAGCGTCCGCCCATCGCCAGCCAGGCTGCAACGATCCCCAGTCCGGCGATCAGCAGCCAGGAAAGCAGGGCCGTGGAGATGGCCGGCAGCGAGGACCGGAGCAGTTCCCGCAAGCGAACGGCCGAGCCCAGCCCGAACAGTGCCGCGGCCAGCAGGAGTTCCTGCACCAACGCCAAGCCGTCCAGAACCGGCTGCGGCAACCATCCCGTGCTGCGCAGCATCATCAGGGCGAGGAAACCGAGTACGAAGAGCGGCACCAGCGGCGGCTGCTTGCCGGGCCTGCCGGTTGGGTGTCCGCGTGCGGCTCCCGCCTTGGTTTTCCGCCGGCTGTGCAGGGCTGCGGCGGCGGTCACGGGTGCCAGCATCACCACGCGGGCGAGCTTGACGACGACGGCGATGGTCAGGGCCGCCGTGCCGGCGCTCTGCGCGGTGGCGACGACCTGTCCGACGTCGTGTACCGAAGCTCCGGTCCAGAAGCCGAACACTGCAGGGGTCATGCCGGTGGCCGCCATGACGGCCGGCAGGACGCCGATGGCCAGCGTGCCGCACAGCGTCACCAAGGCGACGGGCATCAGCGTGTCCTGGCTTCGGCTGCCCCGGGCAGCGGCGACGGCGCTGATGGCCGAGGCCCCGCAGATGGAGAATCCAGCGGCCAGCAGCACCGGCTGGTCGCCGGGCAAACGGTGCCAACGCGCCAGCAAGTAGGTTCCGCCGAACGCCAGCAGCAGCACCAGAACCACCAGCACCAGCGCGAACCAGCCCAGCTCGGCCAGGTCCGAGAGCGCCAGCCGGGCACCCAGCAGCACAATCCCGGCCCGCATCAGCGTCCGCCCGGAGAAGGCCAGCCCGGGAAGCGCGGCTCCGCCGGTCCACGAAGCAGTAGGCGGCAGATTCGCCGCCAGGATCCCCAGGACCACGGCGAAGCTCATCACCGGGACGGCCGGCGCGAGCCAGTGCAGGCCGTGGGCGGCTACTACTGCGGCCGCTGCAAAGAGCAGCCCCGGTCCGACGCGGAGCAGCCAGGGTGTGGCGCGCCGCCCCGGATCCTGCGGCCCCGCGGGCGGTCCGGGCCGGATAGGGCGGGGCTCCGGTGACTGAGGTTGAGGCACTTCGCTACCGTACCGCCTGGAGTCCGCGGTCCGGGCGCGTTCGAAATCGTGGCGACAGGGGAGATGCCGGGAAAAGCAGGACAAAGCTACAAACCTGTACGCTGAGCTACAATGAAGCGGCCTTGTGCTGAGCGCTCGCCGTGGGGCCGAGGATGACCTTCTGGTCCTTGCTCAGGACGGTCAGCCCGGATTCGGTGACCGTGAAGCCCCGCGCGCGGTCCAGTTCGGGATCGACCCCGATCGTGGCGCCGGCCGGGATGCGGACATTCTTGTCCACGATGGCCCTTCGGACCACGGCTCCCTCGCCCACCGTCACCTTGTCCAACAGCACGCTCCCGTGGATTTGGGCGCCCTCGGCGACGAAGACGTCGGTGGAGAGCACCGACTCGGTGACTTCTGCACCCGAAACCACCACGCCCTGGGACAGGAGGGAGTCGTGCGCAGTGCCCGCGGTGCCGCTGACTCCGCGCACCAGCTTGGCCGGGGGAGACACCGACTGACGTGTATAGATCGGCCACCGCAGGTTGTAGAGATTGAAGGCGGGCAGCGGGCTGATCAGGTCCATGTGGGCTTCGTAGTAGGAATCTAGCGTGCCCACGTCGCGCCAGTACTGCCGGTCGGCCCCGGTGGAGCCGGGTATGTCGTTCGCGGTGAAATCGTAGACGGCTGCTTCGCCGCGTTCCACGAAGTAGGGGATGATGTCGCCGCCCATGTCGTGGTTGGTGTCCAGCCGCTCGGCGTCGACTTCCAGGGCCTGCAGCAGTGCGTCCGTGTTGAAGACGTAGTTTCCCATGGACGCCAGGAAACTGTCCGGGTCATCCGCCAGGCCGGGAGTGGTCGCGGGCTTCTCCACGAAGGCGCGAATCTTGGTGGGGGCGTCGGGCTCGGACTCGATCACGCCGAACTGATTGGCCAGCGCGAGCGGCTGGCGCACCGCGGCCACACTGGCGGGCGCACCGGACGCTATGTGCTCCTCCACCATTTGGGAGAAGTCCATCCGGTAGACGTGGTCCGCGCCGACCACCACCACGATGTCCGGCCGGGCGTCATGGATCAGGTTCAGGGACTGGTAGATGGCATTGGCGCTGCCCAGGAACCAGCTCTTGCCCCGCCGCTGCTGCGCCGGTACAGAGGCAACGTAGTTGCCCAACTGCGCGGCCATGCGCCAGGTTTCGGAAATGTGCCGGTCCAGGCTGTGCGATTTGTACTGCGTCAGCACCACGATCTCCCGGTACCCGGAATTCACCAGGTTGGACAATGCGAAATCGATCAGCCGGTAGCTGCCGGCAAACGGCACCGCCGGCTTGGCCCGGTCCGCAGTGAGCGGCATCAGGCGCTTTCCCTCGCCGCCGGCAAGCACAACGGCCAAAACCTTCTTCTGTGGCATCGTCCATCCCATCGCATTCGCGGTCCAGTAGCGGACCGACACACGTCCCCCTTGTCAACACACAGTAGAGGAAGGGCCGGGCGTGCACTACGTTAGGTGTCGTGCGTGTAGACATTGTGACAAAAGAATTCCCGCCCGAGATCTACGGCGGAGCCGGCGTGCACGTGGCCGAGCTCAGCCGGGTACTGGCCGGCAGGGTGGATCTGCGCGTGCATGCCTTCGGGGCCGACCGGCCGTCCGACTTCCATGGCGCAACGGTGCGCAGCTACGGGGTCCCCGCGGGACTGCGGGAAGCCAATGCCGCGGTGCAGACCCTCGGCGTCGACCTTGAGATGCTGGACGGCTTCGCCGGTGCTGACCTCATCCATTCGCACACCTGGTATGCCAACATGGCCGGGCATTTGGGGTCGCTGCTGCACGATGTGCCGCACGTGCTCAGCGCGCATTCACTGGAGCCGTTGCGGCCGTGGAAGGCGGAGCAGTTGGGCGGAGGCTATCGGCTCTCGTCCTGGGCGGAGCGCACCGCCTACGAGGCGGCCGCCGCCGTCGTTGCCGTGTCCGCCGGGATGCGCCGGGACATTCTGCGCAGCTACCCCGACGTGGATCCGGACCGGGTGCACGTGGTCCACAACGGCGTGGACGTGAAGGAATGGACACCCGATCACGACGACGACGCGGTGCGCGCCTTGGGGATCGACCCGGACCGGCCCAGCGTGGTCTTCGTGGGGCGGATCACCCGGCAGAAGGGCGTGCCGTACCTGCTGCGCGCCGCGGCGTTGCTGCCGCCGGAAGTGCAGCTGGTGCTGTGTGCCGGCGCCGCCGACACCCCTGAACTGGCGTCCGAGGTGAATTCGCTGGTCGCCGGGCTGCGCGGGACCCGCGACGGCGTCGTGGTGATCGAGCGGATGCTCCCGCGGCCGGAACTGATCCAGGTGCTCAGCCATGCCACCGTCTTCG
The DNA here is from genome assembly GCF_059091245.1 of Arthrobacter sp. Y3225116. Lineage (NCBI taxonomy): Bacteria > Bacillati > Actinomycetota > Actinomycetes > Micrococcales > Micrococcaceae > Arthrobacter > Arthrobacter sp. Y3225116. The sequence goes on along the minus strand of NZ_JBNHGL010000099.1, from coordinate 4,021 downwards.
CGTGCCCGTCGATCTACGAACCGCTGGGCATCGTGAACCTTGAAGCCATGGCCTGCGGCGCCCCGGTGGTGGCCAGCGCCACCGGCGGCATTCCGGAGGTCGTCGACGACGGCGTCACCGGCACCCTGGTGCCCTTGGAGCAGGCGAGCGACGGGACGGGCACCCCGCTGGACGAGGAACAGTTCGTCCGCGATTTCGCCGCCGCGCTTAACAAGACGCTGGATGATCCGGCCGCCGCCCGCCGCCAGGGCGAGGCGGGCCGCCGGCGCGCCGAGGAGCACTTCTCCTGGGACTCCATCGCCGAGAAGACCCTGGGCGTCTACCGCAGCGTGCTGGCGTAAGAGGCGCAGCCCGCTACTGGCGTTGGGGGAACCGGCGCACAAACCGTCGCTGCCACGGGGTTTCGACGGCGCCGGGGCGGTAGTGCTTACGGACCCACCCGGTGGCTTCGGGGGCGGGAACGCCGTCGAGAATCGCGATGCAGGCCAGCGCCGTGCCGGTCCGCCCCCGGCCTCCGTGGCAGGCGACCTCCACCCGCTCGTCGCCGGCGCGCAGCCAGGCTTCGCGGAAGGCCTCCTCGGCCTCCGATAGGTCCTCCGGCAGCCGCAGATCGCGCCAACGCAGCCACCGCTGCTCCCACAGGGTGGAAGTCGGCGCCCGGCGCGTCAGGTACAGGGCGAATTCCGGCGCGGGACCCGGCGGCAGCGGAAGACGCAGTGCGCGGCCACGCAGCAGCCTCCCCGACGGCAGCCGCAGCACACCCGGCAGACCCGGATCCCATGCTGATCCCATGCCAGCGAGGATAGCCCCGGACGGAGGGCTGCGTCTCACCGCAGCAAATGATCGGGTTCACGCGAACACCAGAAAGTCGGACTATTCCTACTGCCGGACTAACAAGAAACAGCGGAACCGACAATGAGGAGGCCATGCGTCTGCATGGGCTCATGATAGGGGCCGTGAGAGAGATGGAGAATGGGCCTTCCGGCTGGACTTTGAAGCTACCCGCACAGCCGTGAAAACAGTACGCTTTGCCCTACCTAACCCATCGCGGTTCGCGGCTAAGAGAATCCAGGCCGGGAGCAGCATAACTGCACGGTAGTGGAGGCCTTTTTGAGTGGAGGCTCTGGCCTTCCGGACTGGTTGCTTCCGGGGTGGCTGCTCGTTTCTGTCGTACTGATCGTGGCAGCTGCAGTCCGCGGCCGGAGTTCCAGGGCGACTGCTGCGTCCCAGGAAATCCACGTAGAAGGCGTGAGGGCATCGAAAGAGTTCACGGTGCCCATCGGGCTTCAGGCGTTGCACGAAGAACTTCGTTCCATAGTGCGCAGCGAGAAGAGATTTTCACGGATCAAGGCGGTCCCCGGCGGAATGATCATCCACACACGGATCAACTTTTGGAGCTGGGGCGAGGTCATCGAAATCAAGAACTATGAGACAAGCGCAGGCACCAGAGTTTACGCATCTTGCCGGCCGCGGCTGCGAACCACCGTGCTCGACTATGGGCAGGGCGCCCGCGACTTGAGCCTCCTGACCGATCTTCTGGGGGAACGAGTCGGATCAGGTGATCTTGGCCCCGGCCGCTAGATTCCTCCACGAGATCCCGATGACCGTCCAGTCGTGGGAGGCCCTGCCGAGTAAATCCTGTGGAACTTGGCCCTCCGGGGGCATAGCGCCCGAGGGACCGCTTTTGGAACAGTCGCTGCACGGGGCTAGGGCTGGGATTTTGTGGAGACCCGGCGGCCGGAGACTAAGGGGTGGGATCGGCGTCGCGCCCCGGCGGGCGATGGCCGGCTGTGGCGGCGCGGGCGTCGCCCTCTTCGTGCCCGCCCTTGTTCTTGCCGAAGGGCAGCACTTTGAGCAGCGGGTGCAGGATGGCCATGACGACCAGGCCCCAAGCGAGTCCGAGGACGGCCGAGCACAGGGTGTTCACGAGCCAGGCCAGGAAGCCGCCGGCCACCGGGATCCCGGCGAACGGGCCCTCGAGGACGTGGACCAGGTCATAGGGAGCGTGCCAGCCGAGGTCGTATGCCCCCTGGAGCATGATGTGGCCGCCGACCCAGAGCATGGCGATCGTGCCGATGAAAGTGATCGCGGCCAGCACCGCGGGCATGCCCTTGACGAGCAGCGCGCCGAAGCGCTGCGAGCCCGCGGAGTCCTTGGTGGTCAGGTGCAGGCCGATGTCGTCCATTTTGACGATGAGCCCGACGGCGCCGTACACCAGCACCGTGATTGCAATCGCCACGACGACCAGGATGAGCGCCCGGACCCACAGGGAGGCGTCACCCACCTCGTTCATCGAGATCACCATGATCTCGCAGGACAGGATGAAGTCGGTGGTGATGGCGCCCTTGACGACCTTGGACTCCGCCTCGGGACCCCGCTCGACCGCCGGCGCCTTGTCGACCTCGTGGTGGCCGCGAAGCTTGTGCCAGACCTTCTCGGCACCCTCGTAGCAGAGGTAGGTGCCGCCCAGCATAAGGATGAACGGGATCGCCCCCGGGATGAAGGCGCTGACCAGCAGCAGCGCCGGCAGGATGATCAGCAGCTTGTTCCGGAGCGAGCCCCAGAAGATGCGCTTGATCATCGGCAGTTCGCGGGAAGGGTCCGCCCCGGACACGTACTGCGGGGTGACGGCGGCGTCGTCGATCACCACGCCGGCGGCCTTGGCCCCGGCCTTGGCGGCGCCCGCCGCGACGTCGTCCACCGAGGCGGCCGCGATGCGGGCCAGGGCTGCGACGTCGTCGAGCAGGGCAACGAGACCGCCGCTCACAGATCGCCTCCGCGTTGCTCGACGGCGGACTGCTGGACGTAGAGGCCACGGTTGAGGTGCGTGATCGGCATGCTCAAAAGTATACGGCGGCGCGACGCCCGTCCGCCCGGGGGAGTGCGTTGATGGAGGCCAGGCTGGAGGCGAGGTCAGCCAGGGACGAGCAATCAGCGCAACACGATGTCCACCGGCCGCGCCAGGGAGTGGCCGCGTTCCAGGATGCCCGACCGGTTGGCGGATTCATCGCGCAGGACCTCGGTGACCGAACCGAGGAAGCGGGCCAGGTCCACCTTGTCCTCGGGGGCGGCCAACAGCAGCTGGAAACCGAATTCGTGCAGCGCGTTGATGCTGGCCTCGGCGAACGCCAGCGATGATTTCACGAAGGCCTCGTCCATCATCACCGTGCCGAAGGTGCTGAAGCCCTGCCCGGCGATGCCCAGTTGGTAGGCCAGCGCCGACGCCATGATGAAAGCGGTGAAGCGCTGGCCCTCGCCGCCGGACATCAGGCTGGCCTGCAGGTTGGTGTAGGCGCGGCCGTCCGCCAGCAGATTGGTGCAGGTGATGTCCACGTGCGACCGCACGTCCAGGACCTCGGCGCGCCAGCGGCGCTCGTCCTCGGAGGCCAGCCTCTCCACAATCCGCTCCAGGGCGAGGTAGCGGGCGTCCATGTCCTCGGCGGTCTGCCGCCTGCCCATGACCGGCAGCGCGTTCTTCAGGTCGGTGCGGAACTTGTGCGAAGCGTCGGGCACCGCGTTGGCGATCTCAATCTGAAGGTGGCTGTCCTCGTGGTACTTCACCCGCCGCAGGATCTGGTTCAGCGGCTGCAGGCGGGACGCAATGCTGCGGCGTTCTTCGTCCAGCAACTGGAGCAGGTCGCTGAAGCGTTCGTAGGTGCGGTTGTTAAAGTACTCGCGGAACTCCGCCTCCCGCTGCGGCAGCCCTTCGCCCACGATGTCGTGGTAGCGCGCCTCGTAGTCGGCGGCGGCCTCCAGCGACGTGCCGTGGTCTGATCCCCACTGCCTGCCGTAGGACTCGAAGATCTTCACCAGCTGGTTGCCGGCCTCCAGCCGGGTCCGCTCCAGCAGGCCGCGGGAATCCAGCAGCGCGCGCTCCACCCGGGTGCAGACGTCCCCCATAAAGGCCAAGTCGGTGATCTCCCCGTACGGGGCAAAGAGGTCGTCCAGCTCGGCGGCCAGTTCGTCGGTCAGCTGCCCGGCGGTCGCGCCGGTGGCGGCCAAAGCGTCCCGGCGCCCCCGC
>NZ_JBNHGL010000098.1:0-10179 GCF_059091245.1 Arthrobacter sp. Y3225116 | reverse complement strand
GCAGTGTCCGGCCGGGGGCGGCGCGCGGATCCGGCGCGCCGGGCCGGGCGCAGGGCGGGGTGACGATCCGGGGCGGTTCTGCCATGGCTCCATCTTGGCGGCCGGCGGCCGGGACGTCCATGGGCACCGATTGCCCTTTGTCCCACCCCTCCCGCGCGTGTCCCTGCCCTACCGATGTGGACCTATCGATGGTACAAAGTAAGCAGGCTCAGTAATTTCGCCACAACGAGGAGGAGCCCGCACCATGGATACAGGCATGATCGTCGGAATCATCATCGCGATAGTTGTACTCCTGATCATCATCGGAGTCATTGTCTTCTTTGCGCAGAAGCGGAACACCAAGCGGAAGTTCGAGAAGCAGGAAGAGAACCGCAGGGAGGCAGCGGAGTTGCGGCAGGGCGCGCAGGTGTCCTCGGTCGAGGCGCGGGAGCGCCAGGCGGACGCCACCCAGGCGCAGGCCGAGGCCCAGCGGGCGGACGTCGAAGCCGAGCGTGCCAAGATTGAAGCCGACCGCCTGCGCCAGGCTGCTGACCAGCGGCAGGCGGACGCCCAGGGTATCCAGCAGGAGAGCGACGAGAAGCTGCGCCGCGCCGATGACCTGGACCCGGACGTCAACACCAAGGACCGGGACTCCCGGAAAGACCGCAAGCACGACGGCGGAGCCCACCGCGGCGACTCCGACCCCGACCGCGGGGTAGACACCGCCGCGGGGTACCGCGACGACGGCGGCCGGCACGTCGATGACGTGCGCAACGACGGCGCCCGGACTGCTGACGACGTACGCAACGACGGCACGCGGACTGCCGACGACCCCCGCCGCGCCGAGGGCGGCAGCCACAACATCTAGGCCGGTTCACACAACAAATGGCGCCTGCTTCCCCTGGGGAGGCAGGCGCCATTTGTTGTTGGGGGAGCCGCTCAGCCCTTGACCGAACCGCTCATGAGGCCGCCGACGAAGTACTTGCCCAGGATGATGTAGACCAGCAGGGTGGGCAGCGAGGCGATCAGGGCGCCGGCCATCGACGCGGCGTAGTCGGTCAGCTGTCCGCCGGCCAGGAAGCTCAGCGCGATGGTGACCGGGCCGTTGGAGCCGGAGGAGAAGAACGCCGCGAACAGGTAGTCGTTCCAGGCGGAGGTGAACTGCCAGATGAGCACCACCACGAAGCCCGGGGCGGAGACCGGCAGGATCACCGAGGCGTAGGTGCGCAGCAGCCCGGCTCCGTCCATGCGCGCCGCTTCGATCAGCTCGGCCGGCACGGATTCGTAGTAGTTGCGGAAGATCAGCGTGCAGATCGGCAGGCCGTAGACGATGTGCAGCACGAGCAGCGAGGGGATGCCGTTGGGCACCCCGAGACCCTGCATCAGCTGGGTCAGCGGGATCATCACGGCCTGGTACGGGATGAACATGCCGAACAGGATGAGGGTGAAGACCACGTTGGCGTAGGGGAAGCGCCAGCGGGAGAGCACGAAGCCGTTCATTGATCCGAGCAGGGCCGAGATGATCGAGGCGGGGATGACCATGGCGAAGGTGCGGCCCAACGCCGGGCCCAGGGTGTCCCATGCCTTGGCCCAGCCCGCGGTTTCCCACGTCGTCGGGAAGAGCCACGCGGTGGAGGGATCGGCGTCGGACGGGCCCTTGAAACTGGTAATGAACAGGACGTAGGCCGGAATCAGCACCACAAACACGAACACCAGCAGGATGGCGTACTTGAGCGTGCGGTTCATCTTCTGCCGGCCGGTGCGGGGAGCCGCGGGCCGGGGCCGGGCAACCTCGACGGGCGGCGGCACGGTTGCGGTGGCCATCAGCGCTTCTCCTGCCGTGAGGTGTAGACGAGGTACGGGACGACCACCAGCGCGACCAGCACCAGCATGATGGTGCCGATGGCGGCCGAGTCGGCGTAGTCGCTGCCGATGTACTTGACCCACATCATGGTGGCCGGGACCTGGATGTCGTAGGTATTGGCGTCGGGAACGATCGCCCGGATCAGGTCGAACAGCTTCAAGGACATGTGGCCGATGATGATGACGGCCGAGAGCATCACCGGGCTCAGCTGCGGAAAGATCACGTGACGGTAGAGCTTCCACTCGCTGCAGCCGTCGATCCGCGCCGCTTCGCGCAGTTCTTCCGGGATGCCGCGGAATCCGGCCAGGAACAGGGCCATCACGTAGCCGGAGAGCTGCCAGATGGCCGGCACGGCGATGGCGGCAATGCCCCAGTTGGGATCGGACCACCAGCTGTTCTGCAGGAAGCCGAGCCCCGTGCTGTCCAGCAGCCGGTTCAGCCCGGTGGCACGGTCACCGCCGGGCTCGTTGGTCTGCAGGCTTGAGAGCAGCCAGCGCCAGACCACGCCCGAGGCGATGAAGGACACCGCCATCGGGAAGAGGTAGACCGAGCGGAACAGCCCCTCGCCGGCCCCGGGCCGCTCCAGGATCCAGGCCCAGAGGAAGCCGAAGATCAGCGTGCCCGCCAGGAACACCACCGTCAGCAGGAGCAGGTTGCGCAGTGCGTGCTGGAAATCTGCGTCCCCGAACAGCCGGAGGTAGTTCTCCAGGCCGACGAATTCCGACGACGGCCGGGCCGTGTGCTGGTTGGTCATCGAGATGCGGACGTTTTCCGCGATCAACGCGTAGACGAAGACCGCCAGCAGGATGAGGGTAGGGGCGATCAGGGCCAGCCCCGGTCCCCAGGTCTTCACTTTCTTGAACATGGACTTCTCCTAGTGCCGCCGTACACGCCGGTGTGACATGGAAGGGCGGGCGCGGTGGCGTGCCGCGCCCCCCCTTCCGGGGCGTCCCGGCTTACTGCATGAACTTCTCGGCGATGGACGCCAAGGATTCCTGCAGGGCAGCCACGTCCTGCGGGCCGCCGAACTTGCTGACGGCGGTGCTCAGTTCGTTCAGCCAGGCCACCGGGACGGCGGCACCGTGGGCCAGCGAGGACACGATGGTGTCGGACGAGAAGTCCTCGATGGCGCTCTGCTGGTATTCGCCGAACTCCTCGGACGGCACGTCGGTGCGGGCCGGGATGGAGCCCTTCGCCGCGTTGAATGCCTGCTGGCCCTCGACGCTGGAGATGGTGGTCAGCCAGGCCTCGGAGCCGGCCGGGTTGGGAGCACCCTTGGGCAGCGTGAACGAGTCGGCCAGGAAGTCGAAGACGCCGTCGGTGCCCGGGGTGGGGAAGTAAACGTAGTCCTCACCGGGCTTCTTGCCGTCCTGCGCGAACTTGGCTTCGGCCCAGTCACCCATCACGTTGTAGGCGGCGGCGCCGTCCTCCACCAGCTGGGTGGCCGGACCCCAGTCGCTGAGGGTGTCGCGGTCGGAGTTGGTGTAGCCGAGGGTCTTCTTGTAGTTCTCGATGGCTTCGGTCACGTCCGGGCCGGACCAGTCGGTGGTGCCGTCCCAGAGCCCGTTGTAGCCCTCGGCGCCGAGGGTGGCGAGCAGGATGTTCTCGAACAGCTGGACCTGGGTCCAGGTGCCGGCCACGGCCAGCGGGGTCTTCCCCGCCTCCTTGATCTTGTCCATGTCCGCGAACCAGGCGTCGAGGTCGGCCGGCGGGCTGTTCGGATCCAGGCCGGCTTCCTCCAGCACGTCCACGTTGGCCCACACCACGTTGGCCCGGTGGATATTCGACGGCACGGAGTAGATCTTGCCCTCGACGGTCAGCCGGTCGAGCAGGTCCTGGGGGAACGCCTCGTTGAGCTGCGCGTCCTCGTAGAAGGAGGTGAGGTCCTCGAGCTGGTCGGCTGCGATGTAGTCCTGCAGCTCGGCTCCGGCATGCGCCTGGAACGAGTCCGGCGGATTGCCCGACTTCAGGTTGGCCGCCAGCACGCTCTTGGCCTGGCTGCCGGCGCCGCCGGCGACGGCAAGGTTGTCGAACTTCAGCTCCGGATACTGTTCGGTGAAGATTTCCACCAGCGCATCCAGCCCGACCTTCTCGGAACCGTCCGCCCACCAGGTGAAGACTCCTACCGACCCCGACGCTTCCTCAGGGTTGGCTTCGTCCACCGCGCTTCCGCCGCCGCATGCGGACAGGAGCAAACCCGCGGCCGCAACGCCGGCGAGTAAAGATTTGCGTCGCATAAACGCCTCCATCAATCAGCAGTCATGGCCACGGGGTCGGCAGACCCGCACACGGATGTGTGGCTTAGTACCGAAGTTAACTCCGTCACACGCCTTGTCGTCAAGAGTTGAACGCAAAGACGGTCCCAGGAGGAGCCTGTCCGTGCTTAGGCGACGGGGAGTTCGGCCTGCTGCAGCACCAGCGTCGCGGCGCCCAACGCCTCGGCCCGGCTGCCCAGGGTGGACATCGCCAACTCCGTGGATTCCCCGACGACCGGGACTGCATGGCGGAGCAGCCCGCGCCGTATCGGGTCCAGCAGGATGTTGCCGAGGCCCGTCAGCGAACCGCCGACCACGATGACCTCGGGATTGAGCAGGTTGCAGACGTTGGCGAGGGCGCGTCCCACCGCCACGCCGGCATCATCGATCACGCGCAGGACGGCCGGGTCGCCCTCCAGCGCGATCCGGACGATGTCCTCGGTTCCGATGGGCTCGCCGCGGCCGCGGCTGAGCAGATCGATCATGGTGGAGGTGGAGGCCACCGTCTCCAGGCACCCGCGGTTGCCGCACCGGCAGATGATGCCGTGTTCGGCGACAGTGGCATGGCCGACCTCGCCCGTGACGCCGACATGGCCGTAATAGAGCTTGCCGCTGAGGACCAGGCCGGCCCCGATCCCGGAGCCGATCTTCAGGAAGACCAGGTTCTGCGCGTGCTGGTAGGGGCCCCAACTAACCTGGGCGAGCGCGCCCAAATTTGCGTCGTTGTCCACGAAGACGTCCGTGCCGAACCTGTCCCGCAGCCGGGCCAGCAGATTGATGCCCACCCATTCGGGCAGGATGGCACCGTGGATCACGGTGCCGGTCCTCCGGTCGATCGGGCCCGGTATGCCCGCGCCCACGCCGATCACCGCACGGGGGGAGACGGAGTTTTCATCCAGCAGCCGCTGCGCCAGCCGGGCGGCGGTGTCGATGCCCTGCTCCGCCCCGTGGCCGAGCGGCAATTCGACGGCGCCTTCGGCGAGCACCTGGTGGTCGAGGCTGACCAGCACAACGTGCACGTGCCGGCGGCCGAAATCCACTCCGACGGCAACCGCGCCACGGCCATCGAGCAGGACCGACAGGGCGCGGCGGCCGGAACTCGTGGTGGGCGCGGTGCTGACCAGTCCGTCGTCGGCCATCGCTTTGACGATGTTGGAGACCGTGGCGGTGGACAGCCCCGTTTGCCGGGACAGTTCGGCCTGGGTGAGCGGGCCGCGGGACATCAGCGCCTGCAGGACCCGTTGGCTGTTCCGCCGCCGCAGGGCGCTTTGGGACCCCGGCCGGAGCTGGGGTGCGCGCGGCACCGGAGGCTGCGGGGCCTCGAGGGTGGACGGCTGATCGGCTCGCATACAGAAAAGCGTGCGGCAGCGCCGCCTTGGAGTCAAGAAGTTAACGCAACTGGCCCGTCGCGGCACCCTGGGCGGCCGGGCCTTGCCACGGATCAGGGCCAACCATTCGTGAGCGTAGACTGGGCGCAACGCGCGGAGGCGAATGACATGGAAGACCTCAGGCTCATTGTCAACGATCTGGAACGCAACGCACGGCTTCCCGCCGGCGACGACGAACGGTTCGTCGGTTACGTCGTGTCGGGCCTGACGTTCTCCTCCGGCCACGTGCTGGGGCTGCGGCGGTTTCCGGTCACCTCGGTCGGCCCCGGTTACACCTCGGTGTGGCTGCGCGACCCCGCCGAAAATTGGAGCATCTTCACCACGGCGCCGGCGGAAAAATCCTGTCCCCGGTATTTCGGCAGCGGACTCCGGCATACTTCGGTGCACGCCATCGCGGTCGAATGGACCGGACCGCGCGATTTCACCGTTTCCATCCCGGACATCGACTTCTCCTGGGACGCAACCGTCTCGGACACCCCGGTGACCCGGCTCATGTCCGGAATGACGGCGAAGACGCCGGACCGGCTGTGGCAGAGTGGGCCCTTCCTGGCGGCCATGGGCGTCATGGCAGGCCCCGCGCTGCGGCTGGGGCGGATGCGGCTGGCGGGGACCGCGCCCAACCGGCAGCGGTTCCGCGCCGCCCCGCGCCGGCTGTGGTTCATCGACCAAAGCAGTGCACGGTTGGGGGCAACGGACTTCGGGCCGCCGGGACCGCTTCCTGAGCAGGCCAGGCTGGGCGGCTTCTGGGTCCCGCAGCGCGGTACGTTCATGATCGGCACGGCCGCCTTTGAGACCCTTGATCCGGCCAGGCACCTGCAGCAATCCACGGCCTGACCGGGCTCTCGGCGGCTACGCCTCCGCGGCGTCGTCGATCGCGTCGCGGTGCACGGCGGCGATTTCCACGTAGCGGGCGGCGTTGTCCAGCACTGACTGGTACTCGTCCTCGCTCAGTTCGCGGCGGACCTTGGCCGGGACACCCGCGACGAGCGAACGCGGCGGAATCTGCGTGCCCTCCAGCACGACGGCGCCGGCTGCCACCAGCGAACCCTCACCGACCACTGCGCCGTTCATGACCGTGGCGCTCATGCCGATCAGGCAGTTTTCCTCGACCGTGCAGCCGTGAATCACGGCGGCGTGGCCGACGCTGACGCCGGCGCCGACGGTGCAGGGGAAACCGGGGTCCGCGTGCAGGACCACGTTGTCCTGCAGGTTGCTGCGCTCGCCGACGCGGATGGGAGCGGTGTCGCCGCGGACGCTGACGCCGTAGAAGGCGCTGGAGTCGGCTGCCAGCGCCACGTCGCCGCTGAGCGTCGCGGTGGGGGCGACGAAGGCGGACGGATCGACGGCCGGCAGCATGCCGGAGATGGTGATGATGTGGGCCATCCCATCAGCCTAGCGACACCGGGCCCGCCGCAGGAGCTTCGTGACGGACCTTCCGCCCATCGGAGCCGGCCGGTCACGGCTTGGTCAGGATGAAGAACTGGTAGTGCCGGCCGAACTCCGGCCGCTCCCAGGTGGTGAAACCCGAGATGAGGCCGTGCTCGCCGAAGAGCCGCCGGACGGTTGCGTCGCTGCGGCGGCTGTAGAAGCGGCGCGGTTCGAAGTCGTCGGCGGCAACGATGCCCTCCTCGTCGTCGCCGGACCAGAGCCCGACCGCCAGCGGAGCGCCCGAGACCAGCACCCGCATGGTCTCGGCGAGAACATCCGGCAGGTCCTGGTCGGGGATGTGCAGCAGCGTGCTCATGGTCCAGCCGGCCGAGAACGTTCCCCCGGCAAACGGCAACTCCCGGGCCGAGCCGACCACCGCCTCCAGGTGCTTGGCCCGGGCCAGCCGGACGTTCTGCTCGGACAGATCGACGCCGGTGTAATGGATTCCCGCGGCCTTGAACGCGAGCCCGTCCGTGCCGGTGCCGCAGCCGACCTCCAACACGCTGTGCCGCCGGGCTGCGACCAGGGAGGCAATGAATTCCTGCCGGGCTGCGTCCCTGCGGGGATCCCTCCAGCGCCGGTCGCGCTCGGGCGCCTGCCGGTCGTAGAACGCCTTCAGTTCAGGCTCATGGTTGCCCATCCGACGAGAGTACGCCCTGCGCCGGGCCGGGCACAGGGGCGGACACCGCCGTCGTAATGGACCACTGAGCCGGCCCCGACGCGACGCCGCCGCCACCCAGGCGCGACGACGCCCGGCGCCTCGACGACGGGGACGATCGGACGCTCGCGAGCCGACGCCCCGCGACGACGCCCCCGTCGAACTAGTTGAAGACGACGGTGCGGGTGCCGTCGAGGAGCACCCGGTGTTCGGCGTGCCACTGCACGGCCCGGGCCAGGGTGCGCGCCTCACCGTCGCGGCCCAGCGCCACGAACTGCTCGGCGGTGTGCGCGTGCCGGACCGGAATGACTTCCTGGTCGATGATCGGGCCCTCGTCCAGGTCCCCGGTGACGTAGTGCGCCGTGGCGCCGATCAGCTTCACGCCGCGGGCGTGCGCCTGGTGGTACGGCCTGGCACCCTTGAAGCTGGGCAGGAACGAATGGTGGATGTTGATCGCCTTGCCGGCCAGTTCGGTGCAGAGTTCGTTGCTGAGCACCTGCATGTAGCGGGCCAGCACCACCAGTTCCACGTCGTGTTGCGCGGCCAGATCCCGCAGGACCTGCTCGGCCTGCGGCTTGGTGTCCGGGCTGACGGGAATGTGGTGGAAGGGGATGCCGTAGAACGCGGCGAGCTCGGCCAGGTCCTGGTGGTTGGAGACGATGGCGGGAATCTCGATCGGCAACGTGCCGGAACGCTGCAGGAACAGCAGGTGGTTCAGGCAGTGCGCCGACTTGGACGCCATCAGCAGCGTGCGCATCTTCACGCCGTCGCGGCGCAGCTTCCAGTCCATGCCGAACTCCTGCGCGACCGGCTGCAGCCGGTCGTGGAGTTCGGTGTAGGACAGGTCGGTGGCAACAGCCACGCGCATGAAGAACCGGCCGGACTGCGGGCTGCCGTACTGCTGCGAGTCGGTGATGTTTCCGCCGGCCCCGGCCAGGGCGCCGGCAACGGCATGCACGATGCCGGGGCGGTCCGGGCAGGAAAGGATCAGGGTGTAGGCGGTGGCGGCGGGAGCTTCAATCACGCATCTAGGGTACCGGCTGGGCTTCGGCTTCTGCGGCAAGGTACCTGCCAGCGGCCACGGCGGCCGCCCGGCCGGCGCGGGTGGCCCCGACCGTAGACGCCGATGCGCCGTATCCGACCAGGAACAGCCGCGGCTCCTTCACCACCGAGACGCCGTCGTCGCCCATCCGGATCCCGCCGCCCGATTCACGCAGCCGCAGCGGCGCCAGGTGGTCCAGCGACGGCCGGAATCCGGTGGCCCAGAGGATGACGTCTACATCTTCGGCCGAGCCGTCGGCGAATTCGACGCCGTGCTCAGAGATGCGGGCCAGCTTGCCGCGTGAGACGAGCACGCCGTCGTCGATGCCCTTCCGGTACATCTCGGTCAGCGGCAGCCCCGTGGCGGCAACCACGCTCAGGGTCGGCAGGCCCGCGCGCGTGCGCTCGCTGACCCTGCGTTCCACGTCGACACCCCATTCCATGTCGAACGGGGCCGCAGTGAAGTCGGGGTCGCGGCGGGTGGACCAGAGCGTGTCCGCGCCGGCGGCGTCCAGTTGGAGCAGGAACTGCAGCGCGGACGTCCCGCCGCCGACCACCAGGACCCGCTGCCCGCGGAACTCGTCCGCCGACCAGAAGTCCCGCGTGTGCAACTGGCGGCCGCGGAAGATCTCCCGGCCCGGGTAGTGCGGCCAGTGCGGCTTGTCCCAGGTGCCGGTGCCGCTGATGACGGTCCGCGCCAGCCACTCGCCGCCGGTGGCGCTGCGCACGCGCAGGAAGGCACCGTCGTCGTCCACCGAGGTCACGCGCACGGGGCGGTGCACCGGGAGATTGAACCGCCGCTCGTAGGTGCCGTAATAACGGCGGACGACGGCGGAGGACGGCTCCTGCGGGTCCGGAACCCCGAGGGGCAGGCCGGGAAGGTCGTGCAGGCCGTGCGCCGCGTCGAAGGTCAGCGAGGGCCAGCGGTGGCGCCAGGCGCCGCCCGGGCCGTCGTTGGCGTCGAGGACCACGAAGTCCTGGTCGGGGACCAAGCCGCGGCGGGCCAGCCGGTAGGCGGCGCTCAACCCGGCCTGGCCTGCGCCGATCACCACCGTCTGCAGCGGCTGTTGACCGGTGCCGATTGCCTGGTCCGTCACGATACCCCTCCGATTTGTTGACACTTCAACATCTGTTCGGTGCAACGATGGCCGGCGGCAGGGTATTCCGTGCCGGGCGGCGGGGGACAGCGTGGCGGGCGGCCTGGCGGGGGAGAGCGTGGCGGGCGGCGGGAGAGCGTGGCGGGGCGGGCCCGAGAGTGCGTGGCGGCCCGGTGGCCGGGGATCCCTATCGCAGGCCGGAGCGAGACAGACGGGCCGGCGGGGTATTCCGAAGTGCCCGGCAGTGCGTGGCGGGCCGGCGGGAAGAGTGTCGCGTGCCGGATCCCTCCGATGGCCGCAAGACGTTTTCTGCCAATCCCGATGGGTCTAGGGTGGCAGCAGCGACGACGGAAGGTCCGGGCCATGACGCATCTGGAACGGGAGAAAACGCTCCGTAGTGCAGGGCGCGTGCTGCTGGCCGCCGCGCTCCTGGCGGGCCTGGCCGGGTGCACCGGCGAGACCGGCGGGG
>NZ_JBNHGL010000097.1:0-10270 GCF_059091245.1 Arthrobacter sp. Y3225116 | reverse complement strand
GTGGGCCAGCAGCCCGCGCGACTCGATGGCCTGCAGCGTCGCCAGGCCCGCCGCCGTCGCCACCGGGTTGCCGCCGAACGTCGTTCCGTGCTGGCCCGCCGTCAGGAGTTCGGAAGTAGTTGCCCCGAAGGTGATCAACGCGCCGACGGGCAGCCCGCTGCCCAGGCCCTTGGCCAGGGTGATGGCGTCCGGGACGATCTGCTCGCCGCCGGCCACGCCGCCCTGGAACGCGAACCAGTTGCCGGTGCGGCCGACGCCGGTCTGCACCTCGTCCAAAATCAGCAGCGCGCCCGCGGCCTCGGTGGCTTCGCGGGCCGCCTGCAGGTAGCCCGCGGGCAGCGGCCGGACGCCAACCTCCCCCTGGATTGGTTCCAGCACGACGGCGGCCACGGACTCGTCGACGGCGGCGCGGAGGGCCTCCTCGTCACCGAAGGGCAGGTGGACCACGCCGCCGGGCAGCGGTTCGAACGGTTCGCGGTAGGACTCCTTGGCCGTCAGCGCCAAAGCCCCCATGGTCCGGCCGTGGAAAGCGCCCTCCAGGGCCAGGATCTTGGTCCGGGTGGGGCTCGAGTTTCGCCGGGCCAGCTTGAACGCCGCCTCGTTGGCTTCGGTGCCGGAGTTGGCGAAGAACACCTTGGAACCTGCCGGGGCGGCGGCGAGCTGCAGCAACCGCTCCGCCAGCGCGATCTGTGCCGGGCTGGTGAAGAAGTTTGAGACGTGCCCGAGGGTGGACAACTGGGTAGCCACGACCCCGGTCAGGAACTCGTCCGCGTGGCCGAGCGCGTTCACCGCGATCCCGCCGAGCAGGTCCAGGTATTCCCTGCCGTCCGCGTCCCACACGATGCAGCCCTTGCCGCGCACCAGGACGCGCTGCGGGGTTCCGAAGACCCCCATCAGCGACCCGCGATACTTCTCCAGCAACTGCCGGTTGCCCAGGCCTTCCAGTGCTTCCAGCCCGGCGAGGCCGGCGGCCGGGGAAACGGTATCCGGGGTGTTCATGCTGCTTCTCCGTCCGGGACGACCTGGGTGCCGATGCCGGCCGCGGTAAAGATTTCCAGCAGGATCGAGTGCGCCATCCTGCCATCGACGACGGCGGCGCGCTCGACTCCCCCGTCGACCGCCTTCAGGCAGGCTTCCATCTTGGGAATCATGCCGGACTGCAGCCGCGGCAGCAGCTCGCGCAGCTCCCCCGCCGTCAGCGACGAGATCAAGGAGGACTTGTCCGGCCAGTTGGCGAACAGCCCCTCGACGTCGGTGAGGATGACCAGCCGCGAGGCGTGCAGGGCGTCCGCCACCGCGGCGGCCGCGGTATCGGCGTTGACGTTGAGCACCTGGTTGGTGCCCTCGCCGTCGCCGCCGATTTCCGGCGCCACGGTGGAGATCACCGGGATGCGCCCGGCGTCGAGCAAATCCAGGATGGCGGACGGGTTGACGCCCACGACTTCGCCGACCAGGCCCAGGTCGATGTCTTCGCCGTCCACCACGGTGCCGGTGCGCACCGCCTGCAGCAGCCCGCCGTCTTCACCGGAGAGGCCCACGGCGTACGGCCCGTGCGAATTGATCAGGCCCACCAGTTCCCGGCCGACTTGCCCGGTGAGCACCATGCGCACCACGTCCATGGCTTCGGGTGTGGTGACCCGCAGCCCGCCCTTGAACTCGGACTCGATGCCCAGCCGGGAGAGCATGGCGTTGATCTGCGGTCCGCCGCCGTGGACGACCACCGGCTTGATGCCGGCGTGGTGGAGGAAGACGATGTCTTCGGCGAACGCCTGCCGCAGTTCGTCATTGACCATGGCGTTGCCGCCGTACTTGATCACCATGGTGGTGCCGGCGAACCGCTGGATCCAGGGCAGGGCCTCGATCAGCGTGGCGGCCTTGTCCTGGGCCATCAGCATCGTGTTCATCTCGGTCCTCAGCTGGAGTAGGCGGAGTTCTCATGCACGTATTCGTGCGTGAGGTCGTTGGTCCAGATGGTCGCGGTCTCGCCGCCGGCATTCAGGTCGATCACCACGGCCACGTCGCGGCCGTTCAGGTCCACCAGGTCGCGCGGTTCGCCCACGCCGCCGTTTCGGCAGACCTGCACGCCGTTCATGCTGACGTTGAGCTGGTCCGGCTCGAAGGCGGCGTCGGTCGTGCCCACCGCGGACAGCACGCGGCCCCAGTTCGGATCCTTGCCGAAAATGGCGGTCTTGAACAAATTGGAGCGGGCCACTGCGCGGCTGACGGTTTCCGCATCCCGCTCGGAAGCGGCGTTGATGGTCGTGACCGCGATGTCGTGGCTGGCGCCCTCGGCATCGGTAATCAGTTGCCGGGCCAGGTCCGCGCAGACGCCGGTCAGCGCGGCGGTGAAGTCGCCCAGCGCGGGAATGACGCCGGAGGCGCCCGAAGCCAGCAGCACCACGGTGTCGTTGGTGGACATGCAGCCGTCGGAATCCGTCCGGTCGAAGGTCAACCGCGTGGCCTCGCGCAGCGCCACCTGCAGCGCCGGCGGTGCGAGTTCGGCATCCGTGGTGATGACCACCAGCATGGTAGCCAGGCCCGGGGCCAGCATGCCGGCGCCCTTGGCCATTCCGCCGATGCTGTACCCGCCGCCGGTGAACAGGGCCTGCTTGGAAACGGAATCGGTGGTCATGATGGCTTCGGCCGCGTCGGCGCCGCCGTCGTCGGACAACGCGGCTGCCGCAGCGTCGACGCCCGGCAGCAGCTTGTCCATCGGCAGCTGCTCACCGATCAGCCCGGTGGAGCACACCACCACGTCGCCCGAGGAAATACCGAGCAGGGCTGCGGTTTTCTCGGCGGTGGCGTGGGTGTTCTGGAAGCCCTCGGCCCCGGTGCAGGCGTTGGCACCGCCGGAATTCAGCACCACCGCGTCCGCACGGCCGTCGCCGATCACCTGCCGTGACCAGTGCACGGGAGCGGCGGCCACCCGGTTCGAGGTGAAGACTGCCGCCGCGGCCCGCTGTGGTCCGTCGTTGACCACCAGCGCGACGTCGGGCTTGCCGGAGGCTTTCAGGCCGGCGGTGGCGGCGGCGGCGCGAAATCCCTGTGGTGCGGTAACGCTCACGGTGCTATCCCCTGCTGGGTCAGGCCGGCGGTCTCGTCGAGGCCGAGGGCGATGTTCATGGACTGGATGGCGCCGCCGCCCGTTCCCTTGGTGAGGTTGTCGATGGCGCAGGTGACGACGGCGCGGCCCGCGTGCTCGTCGAAGGCCAGCTGCAGGACGGCATGGTTGCTGCCCTGCACCGACTTGGTATTCGGCCACTGGCCCTCGGGCAGCAGGTGCACGAACGGTTCGTCCGCGTAGGCGGCCGCCCAGGCGCGGCGCAGCGCCTCGGCGTCCGTACCGGCCTTGGTGCGCGCGGTGGCGGTGGTCAGGATGCCGCGGCTCATCGGCGCGAGGGTGGGGGTAAACGAGATCGTGACCGCCTCGCCGGCGGCCGCCGAGAGCCCCTGCTCGATTTCCGGGGTATGCCGGTGGGCGCCGCCGACCCCGTAGGGGCTCATGCCGCCCATGACTTCCGAACCAATCAGGTGTACCTTGGCGGACTTGCCGGCCCCCGAGGTGCCGGACGCGGCGACAATAACCACGTCTTCGGGCTCCAGCAGCCCGGCCTCGAAGCCCGGGGCCAGCGCCAGCAGCGAACTGGTGGGATAGCAGCCCGGGACGGCGATCCGGCGGGCGCCCCGCAGCTTTTCCCGGTGCCCGGGAAGTTCGGGAAGGCCGTAGGGCCAGCTGCCGGCATGGGCGGTGCCGTAGAACTTCTCCCAAGACACCGGGTCCACCAGCCGGTGGTCCGCGCCCGCATCCACCACCAACGTGTCTGCCGGCAGCGCGGCGGCGATCTCCGCGCTGGCGCCATGCGGCAGCGCCAGGAACACCACGTCGTGCCCGGCCAGGTTCTCGACGGTTGTGTCGACCAGGACTTTGTCCGCCAGCGCATGCAGGTGCGGCTGCAGTTCCCCCAACCGCGAACCGGCATTGCTGTGTGCGGTGACGGCTCCGACCGAGACCTCGGGGTGGTTCGCCAGCAGGCGGAGGACCTCGCCGCCCGCGTACCCGCTGGCGCCGGAGACTGCAACCTTAATTGTCATGGCATCCAGCATACAGCAAGACTATGCACCGGAGAGGATATTTATGCATGATCCTGCATGCCCTGCCGGCGGATGAGGCGGGCCGGGCGGACCGACGTTAGCGCTTACGATGGGTTCTGAGCCGGCAGGCCCTCAGCGGCCGGATTCCGCCGCCGGCACCGATTGTCCCGAGTACCTTAAGGAGACCCTACATGGCCAAGGCGATCGTGGCCGCCGCACCCGGCGGTCCGGAAGTACTGCAACTGCGCGAGGTCGACACCCCCCAGCCCGGCCCGGGCCAGCTGCTGGTCAAAGTTGCCGCGGCAGGTGTGAACTTCGTCGAGACCTATGAGCGCAGCGGCGTCTACAACGTCCCGTTTCCGTACACGCCCGGCTCCGAGGCCGCCGGCACGGTCGAAGCCGTCGGCGCCGGCGTCGACGGCTTCGCCCCCGGCGACCGCGTCGCCTTCGCCGAGGGAGACCGCACGTACGCGGAGTACACCGTGGTCTCCGCCGAGGCGGCGCTCCCGGTGCCGGACGGCGTGGCCGACGATGTGGCGGCCGCCATCCCGCTGCAGGGCATGACGGCGCATTACCTCATCAACTCCAGCTTCAGGGTCCAGCCGGGCCAGACGGTACTCACCCATGCGGGTGCCGGCGGCGTAGGCCTGATCCTGACGCAGCTGCTCAAAGCCAAGGGCGCCCGCGTGATCACCACGGTGTCCACCGACGACAAGGAAGACCTGGCCCGCAGCGCCGGGGCGGATGAGGTCCTCCGCTACGACGATTTCGCCCGGCAGGTGCGCCAGCTGACCGCCGGGACGGGGGTGGACGTGGTCTACGACGGCGTCGGCAAGGACACCTTCGACGGTTCGCTGGCCAGCCTGCGTACCCGCGGCATGCTCGTGCTCTTCGGCGGCGCGTCGGGCCAGGTGCCGCCGTTCGACCTGCAGCGGCTCAACCACGCCGGATCGCTGTTCGTCACCCGCCCCAAGCTGGCCGACCATCTGCTGACGCCGCAGGAACGGCGCTGGCGTTCCAGCGAACTGTTCGACGCCGTCCTGTCCGGCCGCCTGGACATCCGGATCGGCCGAACATATTCCCTCGCCGAAGCAGCGCAGGCACACGAGGACCTGCAGGCCCGCCGCACCACCGGCAAGCTGCTGCTGGCCCCGTAGCCCGCCCGGGTTGCCGTCGACGCCCTCGCTGGCTGGCGGCGCCGGCGGAGAGGAAATTTCGGCGGACGGGAGGGCGGGCGGAGCGCCTTCCCTCCCTCCACGTTCAGCCCTAGGCGGCCGAAGTTTCCCGGTAGGTGATTTTCGGGTCGGCCGACCCGCCAACCGCCAGCGCCGCGGCGAGGCCGGGCGGCACTTCCCCGCCGGCATCCGCCAGCGTGAGGTCCAGCAGTTGCAGCCCGGGACGGTCTCCTGCTTCCCCTGGCCAACCGGACAGCTGGGGTTCACCGTCCGCACCGGCGACGCCGATCGTATCCGGCGGCAGCCGCAGGCCATGACCGGTCGACTTCAGCACGGCCTCTTTCCTGGTCCACAGCCGGGCCCGCAGCAGGCGCGGGTCGGCTGCCTGTTCCACTAGGGTCCGCTCCGCTTCCGTGAGCATGACGGCGTCGATGTTGTCCTCCGGCCGGAAAGCGTCCGCCCAGGCGTCTTCGATGTCGACTCCGAGCAGTACGGGCCGGAAGGACAGTGCGGCCAGCAGCCAGCGGCCCGAGCGGGCGTAGCTCAGCCGCGCGGGCGCCGGAGCGCCGTCCAGCAGTAGGTGCGGCTGGCCATGCCGGCCATCGTTGCCCCGCGTGCATTGGCGGCAGTCGAAGGCGAGCCGCATCCGGTCGGGGTCGACGTTCAGTTCCCGCGCCGCCAGCAGGCGGACGGCTTCGCGGGTGTGCGCGCGGACGCTGGGACGCCGGTCCGGCCCGCTGGCAGCCGGGAACCCGTTTTGCAGCTGCACCAAGTGCAGTATCACCTGGGCCTTCATGCGTTCCTTTTCCCTTTCCCCCACGACGGCGGGGCCCACCTGCGTCGGTGGGCCCCGCCGTCGTCATTCATGGCAGTAACCGGTTACCGCTGAACGGCACCGCAGCGGGCTGCGGCCAGCTCCACGGCCTGCGCCCGTGCCGCGGAGGCCTCGTCGGCGGTCAGCGTGCGGTCATTCGCCCGGAACCTGAGCCCGAAGGCCAGCGATTTCTTCCCGTGCTCGATCCCGGGGCCCGAATAGACGTCGAACAGGGCCACGTCTTCCAGCAGTTCGCCGGCGCCTTCGCGCAGCGCCTCGCGGACTGCCTCGGCCGGAACCGACGAATCGACGACCAGCGCTACGTCCTGCGTGGAAACCGGGTAGGTGGACAGGTGCTTGGCCACGATCACATCAGCGGCGGCCTCAAAGAGTGCCTCGCCGTTCAGTTCCATGGCGGCAGTCCGCGCCGGCAGGTCCCCGTCCTGGAGCAGCTTCGGATGCAGCTCGCCGGCGTAGCCGACGACCTCGCCGGTGCGCAGCGACAACTGCGCGGTGCGGCCGGGGTGGAAGGCCTGGTGCTGTCCCTGGGCGACGACCAGTTCTATGCCGAGGACGTCGCCGACGGTCAGTGCGGCGTCCAGCGCGTCCGACCATTCCCAGGTGCGGGGTGTGAACCCCGCGCCCGGTGCCGCCTCGTGCCCGATCAGTACCGCGGCCACGTGCCAGGGCTGGTCCGGGATCCCGGCCTGCAGTTCCTCGAGCACCTCGTCGGAGGGCCTGGCGCCCAGCGGGGGCAGGACCGGGGACCCGGTCTTGTCGCCGGGCAGGAACACCAGGCCGCCTTCGTACAACGCCAGGTCGCGGAAGCCGCGGGAATGGTTGCGGCGTGCGGTCTCCAGCAGGCCCGGCAGCAGGCTGGTGCGCAGGTACCCGAATTCGGCGGAGATCGGGTTCGCCAGCTTGACGGCGGCAACCCCGGAGCCGGCCTCGGGAGTTCCGAACGTTTCGTTCTGCCCGGTGGAAACGAAGGGGTAGCTGAGCACCTCGGTCAGGCCGGCGTCGGCCAGGGACTGCAGGACGCGGCGGCGCTGTTGCTGGCCGCGGGACAGGCCGCGCCCCGGCGGAGCCACCGGCAGGGTGGCCGGGATCCGGTCATAGCCCACCAGCCGGGCGATTTCCTCGACCAGGTCCTCCTTGATGGCCAGGTCGGGTCGCCAGCTGGGCGCCGTGACGCGCAGGCCGCCGTCGTACCGTTCGATGGAGGCGCCGATGCCGGTCAGGGCGGATTCGATCTGCCCCGCCGTGTACTCGAAGCCGATGAGGCGGGAGGCGAAGCCGTCGGGCAGGTCGATCTCGACGGGTGCCGGACGTGCCCCGACATCCGTGGCGGTGGTGTCGGCGGTGCCGCCGGCGAGTTCGACCAGCAGGTCCACGGCGCGCTGCGCCGCCTCGTCCGCAATTTCCCAGTCCACTCCGCGCTCATTGCGCTTGGACGCCTCGGACGGCAGCTTGTGGCGGCGCCGGGTGCGGCCCATGGAGACGTCGTCGAAATGGGCGGACTCAATCAGCACGTTGGCGGTTCCGTCCCCGACCTCGGTTTCGGCACCGCCCATCACGCCGGCCAGGCCGATGGCGCCGCGGTCATCCGTGATCAGCAGGTCCTCGGTGGAGAGTCGGCGCTCCTTGCCGTCCAGGGTCACCAGGGTCTCGCCCGGATTGGCCCGGCGGACCACGATCGGGCCCTGAAGCTTGTCCGCGTCGTAGAAGTGCAGCGGCTGGCCCAGTTCCAGCATCACGTAGTTGGAGATGTCGACCACCAGCGAGATGGAGCGCATGCCGGCCAGGCGCAGCCGGGAGGCCATCCACTGGGGCGTGGGCCGCGACGGGTCGACGCCGCGGACCGTGCGCGCCACGAAGCGGTCGCAGCCGGGCTTGCCGTAGACCGGGGACTGGTCTTCGAGCCGGACGGGGTGGCCCTCGCCGGTCGCTTCGGGAACATCGATGCGGCTGGCCGGGTCGACGAATTCGGTGCCGGTGGCCAGCGCGTATTCACGGGCCACGCCCCGGATGGAGAAGCAGTAGCCGCGATCCGGTGTCACGTTGATCTCGGCCGCCTCGTCGGTCAGGCCGAGCAGTTCCATCGCGTCGGTGCCGATGTCCGGGTCGAGACCCAGCCGGGACAGCACGATGATGCCGTCGTGGTCCTCGCCGATGCCGAGCTCTCGGGCGGAGGCGATCATGCCGGCGGAAGTGTGCCCGTAGGTTCTGCGCGGGGTAATCCGGAAATCCCCCGGCAGCACCGCGCCGGGCAACGTCACCACGACTTTGTCGCCCACCTCGAAGTTGTGGGCTCCGCAGACGATGCCCTGCACGCCGGACGGGTCGATGCCGTCGCCGGTGAGCGGCTGGCCGGCGCCTTCCGGCGCCACACGCACCTGGCACCAGCTGATGGTCTTGCCGTTTGACTGCGGCTCCTTGACCAGGTCGAGGACCTGTCCCACCACGATCGGCCCGGAGATCGAATCGGACGGACGGTGGACGTCCTCTTCTTCGAGCCCGACCTTGACGAGGTCGGCCATGACGTCCTCGGCGGTGGCGTCTGCGGGAACCTGCGCGTACTCGCGCAGCCAGGAAAGGGGAATACGCATAGTTCTAGATCTCCATCCCGAAGTGCTGGCTGAAGCGGATGTCGCCTTCGATCATGTCGTGCATGTCCGGGACGTCGTTGCGGAACATGAGGGTGCGTTCAATCCCCATGCCGAAGGCGAAACCGGAGTAGACCTCCGGATCGATGCCGGCAGCGCGCAGCACATTGGGGTTGACCATGCCGCAGCCGCCCCACTCGATCCAGCGGGGGCCGCCCTTGGCGCCCGGATGCCAGATGTCCATCTCGGCGGAGGGCTCGGTGAACGGGAAGTAGGCCGGGCGCAGGCGGATCTTGGCCTCGGCGCCGAACATCTGCCGCGAGAAGTGCTCCAACGTGCCGCGCAGGTCGGCCATCGTGAGCCCCTTGTCCACGGCCAGGCCTTCAAACTGGTGGAACACCGGCGTATGGGTCGCGTCCAACTCATCCGTCCGGAAGGTCCGGCCCGGGCACAGCACGTACACGGGCAGGTCCCGCTCCAGCATGGAGCGGACCTGCACCGGCGAGGTGTGGGTCCGCAGCACCAGATGGGCCTCGGGCGGTTCCACGAAGAAGGTGTCCTGCATCTCCCGTGCGGGGTGGTCGGGCTTGAAGTTCAAGGCGTCAAAGTTGAACCACTCGGATTCCACCTCTGGCCCCTCGGCGATCTCCCAGCCCATGCCGACGAAGATGTCGCTGACCCGTTCCTGCAGCGTGGAGAGCGGGTGGCGGGCACCGGCGCGGCGGCGGCGCGGAGCCGCGGTAACGTCCACGGCCTCCTCAACGAGGATCTGCGCCTCCCGCTCGGCCTCCAGTTCGGCGGTGCGGGCGGCCAGCGCCTGGTTGATGCGCCCGCGGGCCGGACCCACGATCTTGCCCGCGGCCGCCTTGTCCTCTTTGGCCAGCTTGCCGATTTCGCGGTTGGCCAGGCTGAGCGGGGATTTCTCGCCGGCGTGGGCGAGCCGGGCGGTCTTGAGCCCGTCCAGGTCGGAGGCAGCCTTGAATGCCATCACCGCCTGCTCGACGGCGGCGGCCACCGCGGCTTCGTCGAGGGGGCTCGGCACGGGTGGCTCCTGGGCTGGGGGTGTCACGTCAGACATGTGCTGTGGGGACCTCGGAATAGGTTAAAGGGTTTCCGCCCGCATACGGGCAACCAGTCCAGTCTAGTTCACGGGCTGGCACCGTCCCGAAACGCTTACGATGGGCCCATGACGCCGTCCGAGAAGCTGCGTGCCGCCTGGAACCTGCTCAACGGCTCCACCTTGCTGGGGCTGACCCTCGCCGCCGCGGTCCGCTGCAGCCTGCATCCCGGACCCCATGGCCTGATCCTGGCCCACGGCTATCGGCCCGGGCTGCCGAAGGCCGCTGCCTTTACCGTGGGCAACGTGGTGCTGTTCCGCGACGCTGCGGCCAGGCTGGCCGGCAATCCGGTGCTGCTGGGCCACGAATCCCGCCACAGCAGCCAATATGCCTGGTGCCTGGGCCTGCCGTTCCTGCCGCTGTACGGCTTCGCTGCCGCGTGGTCGTGGTGGCGGACCGGCGACCCGGCGTCCCGGAACGTCTTCGAGCGACTGGCCGGGCTGCAGTCGGGCGGCTACGCGGAGC
>NZ_JBNHGL010000096.1:0-10375 GCF_059091245.1 Arthrobacter sp. Y3225116 | reverse complement strand
ACGCCCGGCGCCCTGGCTGCGGCGGCACCGGGCGTGGAAAAGCCTGCCGTCGCCGAAAACCGGGCGGCAAACCCAGCGACGGGATCGGCGTGCACCGCACCGCCGCTGGCCAAGGGCAACCCGCTCAAGAAGGGCAAAGGCCGCCGGAAGTAGCGGCCCCACAATCCAATGGCCGGCGTCAGCGAACGGGCGCCGGCCATTATTCTTGCCCTGCGGCACCCGCTGCCCGGGCGAAGCTCTGCTGTTGCCGGTCAGCCCCGGGACGGGTCCAGTTGGGCGGCAGCTGCCGCCTGGTGGTCCGGGTCGCCGGTGGCAATCGCATACAACCCGTAGTTGATCGGACCGGCCGAAACCAGTTCGGCACAATGCTCGGCCAGCCGCCGCGGCACCCGGCCGCCCTCGTCCCGGAAAGTCCGCACGGTCAATTCGAAGGCCTCGGGTGTGGACATCATGTAGTGCAGGCTGAAGTCCAGGGCCGGATCCCCCACCCTGGCCGTCGTCCAGTCCAGCACCGACCGGATCTCGGCGTTCTCGTCCAGCAGCAGGTGGGCCGGGTACAGCTCGCCGTGGCTGAAAGCGGTGAACTCCGGCCAATAGCTGTCGTCGCCCAGCCAGGCGTCCCATCGCCGCAGCAGGTCCGCAGCCACCCGGAACTCAGATCTCACTTTGTCCAGGTTGGTTCGCATCTCGGCACGGACCTCGGCGGCCGTCAACGCCGGGATGCCGGCCTGGCGCGCCTCGTCCGCGCTGATGCGCTGCAGCTGGGCGATCAGCCGTCCCAACGACGCGCAGTAGGCCGGAGACTCGCGGTCGAAGTGCCAGACGGGCTCTCCGTCCTCCAGCGTCAGGCCCGGCTCGCCCGGCAGCTCCGGGTAGGCGACCAGGCTCCGGTTCCGGATCCGCCAGTCCGGCACCGCCGCGGAAATCCTGTTCTTGACCAGGTTCAGGATGCTGGCCTCGTCGGCCATCTTCGATGCGACGTCCGGCCGCCGCGGGATCCTGAGCACCCACCTCTTGCCGTCATGGGCGGTGGCATAGGCCACCAGGTAGTCCAGCCCGGCCTCGTTGAACCGGACCGAGCGTGGATCGATGGCCAGCCCGTTTTGGGAGGCGAGGTCGGCGACGGAGTCAGGTGTGTAGTCGTGCGCTGCGCTCATGGGCACCTCCGGTCGGCTGTGTGCCACTGTAGCCACAAGCCCGTGCGGAGGCCATGCCAGCCCGCCACGGCACCTGCCCGGCCATACTGCCCCCGCCTCACCGCCGCCGGCACTGCGGCACGCACGACGGCGGTGCCCCCGCCCCGTTAGGGGGAGGCACCGCCGTCGACGGTTGCTACAGGATGGCCGTCCTCTTCGGTCAGCCGCGGTCCGCCACGTCGTCGGCGGCCACTCCCTTGCGCAGGGTGGCGCCGCGGAAGAACTCCGGGTTGCGCCGGTACATGAGCACCATCAGCACCGCCCCGAGCAGGATCACGCCGCAGCCGAGTACGAATACCAGCCCCAGGCCGCCGATCGAAGAACCGGAACCGTAGGCAGGATCCATCGAGTCCACAGCCGTCTGCACGAACATCACCAGCAGGATGACGCCTCCCAGCAGCGGCGCGAGGAACTTGAGCCCGAAGCCGCGCAGCGAGGTAAAGGCATCGGCCCGGAAGTACCAGACACACGCCAGGGCGGTGACGCCGTAGTAGAAGCAGATCATCATGCCCAGCGCCGTGATGGTGTCCCACAGCGCGTTTTCGGACATGATCCGGGTGACCGTGTAGAAGCCGCCGGCCGCCACCGCGGCCGCGACGGTGGCGTAGCTGGGCGACTTGTACCTCGGGCTGATCGTGGCGTAACCGGCCGGCAGCGCCCGGTAGTGGCCCATGGCGAGCATGGTCCGGGCCGGCGAGACGAACGTGGACTGCAGCGACGCGGCCGAACTGCTCAGCACGGCCAGGGACATCAGGATGGCGAACGGTCCCATCACCGGGCCGGCGAGCGTGGCGAAGATGCTCTCCTGGTTCTCCGGGTTGCCGGCGCCCAGGCCTTCGGAGCCCACACCGGCGTAGGCCAGCACGGCCAGTGCCACGGTCATGTAGATCACGACGATGACCATGATGGTTACCGCGGCGGCACGGCCCGGCGTCTTTTCCGGGTCCTTCGTCTCCTCGTTCATGGTGAGGGTGACGTCCCAGCCCCAGAAGATGAAGATGGACAGCGAGATGCCGGCGGCGAAGGCCGAGAAGGATTCGACGCCGAACGGGTTGAACCAGTCCGCGGAGATCTCCAGCGCGTCGAACGCCGTGCCTCCCGCCACGTGGCCGAAGGCGGCCACGGCGAACCACACGAGCACCACCACCTGGAACGCCACCAGCACATACTGGAAGGTCTTGGTGGTTTCCATGCCCCGGTACGAGATCCAGCAGGCCAGACCGATGAAGATCCAGGTGGTGGCGATGTTCAGCGGCAGGTTGTTGGTCAGGTCGGCGAGCGCCGCGTTGCCGGTGAGCTGGGCGAGCATCAGGTAGAAGAAGTCGACCGCCACCGCCGCCAGGTTGGAGAGCACGATCACCGTTGCGGCGATCAGGCCCCAGCCGCCCATCCAGCCCACCCAGGGGCCGAAGGCACGGGTGGCCCAGGTGAAGGACGTGCCGGAATCCGGCATGGCGTTGTTCAGTTCCCGGTAGCCGAGGGCCACCAGCAGCATCGGAATGAAGCCCACCAAGAAAATCGCCGGCAGGTGCACGCCGACCTCGGCGATGGTGGGGCCGAGCGCCCCGGTCAGCGTGTACGCCGGGGCAATGCAGGAGACGCCGATGACGACGGCGCCGAGCAGGCCGACCGATCCGGATTTCAGGCCCTTCCGGCTCAGGCCGCCCCCGGTGCGCCCGGGCTTGGTGATGGTAGTGGTCATGGTCATGCCTCCTTGCGGCCGGCGCCGTCGGAATGTTCGGGCACCGAGGGCTCGCCGGGATCTTCGGTACGTTGTGGGGCGCCCAGGTAGCCGCGCGGGACCACGATCATGGGCACCGGCAGCGCGCGCAGCACCTTGCTGGCCGTCGCCCCGAGGAACATCCGGTTGTGCGGCGCCAGCCGGCTGGAGCCGATCAGCATCACTTCGCCGTCGTCCCACTCCAGCGCGTCGATGGCGTCTTCGATCGAGCGGCCTTCGGCGACGCCGGCGGTCACCCGGCCGGGCAGCACCGCTTCTGCCTCTGCCAGCCGCTCCTTCACGTGGGCTTGGGCACGGGACACCGCGTCCGCGTCGGAGGAATCCAGCGGCACCAGCGAGAGCAGCCGCAGGTCCAGGCCCCGTTGATGGCCGGCGTTCAAGGCGACCTGCATGACCTCGTCCGCGCCGGCCCGGTTGCCGATGCCCACCGTGATCCGCGAGACGGAGTCGGTGCGCCGGTAGCCGCGCGGCGCCAACGCCACGGGGACCGTGGACGCGTGGAGCAGGCCGCTGGCGACGGTGCCGACGCTGAAGCGGCGGAAAACACTGTTGCGCCCGGCGCCGATCACGATCAGCGACGCGCCGAATTCCTCGGCGGCGGCAATCAGGCCCTCGGCGTTGGAGTCGGCGGGGCGCACATGGGCGCGGGCCGGAACGTCGTCGGGCACCAGGTCCAGTCCTTCGGCCAGCCACTGCTCGATCTGCTCGGAGAGGATCCCGCCGAAGCCCGATTCCGGCCGCGGATAGGCGCCCGAGTAGGGCGAGGATTCGGGCAGCACCATGACCAGGTCGAGGCTGCCACCCTGCCGGCGGGCCAGCGCCGTCGCGAGGTTGATTGCTTCGCGCCCGCTGTCCGTGGCGGTATAGGCCACAACGTAGCGTCGCATGCCTAGCCCTCCCGGCCCGCAGCGGGGACGAGTTCACCGGCGTCGGCGGTGTGTGCCTCCAGGATGCGGGCGGCGGTCGCGTGCCCCATCCGCACGGCGCCGTCCACGTGCTGGTAGCCGGCGCCGGCCAGGTCGGAACAGGACCAATGGATCGGTCCCACCGGGGTCGACTGGTCCTTGCCGTAGCGCGACAGCCCGCCCAGATCGTAACTGGAGGCGTAGGCGCCGCGGGTCCATTCCTCGGATCCCCAGTCCGACTCGTAGTACACCTCCGGGTCCAGCGCCGCCGGGCCCAGGTAGTCGGCGATAGCGGAGAGGATCGCGGCCTTGCGCTCCCCCGCGCTGAGTTCGAACATCGCGTCGGCCTTCTCGTCGCTCACGAAGCCGACCAGGGTTCCGCGCGGGTCGCCGTGGTTCGTGTTGTCGTACACCTCCTGGACTACCGAGTTGGCGCCGAAGCACGTTCCCGAGAGGCCGTCCGCCCGCCAGAACGGCGTTTCGTAGACGGCGTGGACCTTGATCACCAAGCCCAGGGACTGGTGCTGGTGCATCTGATGCTGCCGGCGCGGCAGCGGCGGGTCGTAGGAGACGCGGGAATACAGGTTCGGCGGCACGGCCATCACGGCGTAGCGGGCCTCTACGGTGACACCGTCGGCGGTGGCGGTCACGCCGTCGTCGTCCCAGCGCAGCGCGCGGACGGGAGCGTTGAGCACGACGTCGTCGCCCAGCTCTGCGGCCAGGCGCACGGAGACCTCCTGCATGCCGCCCACCACGCGCTTGTCCAGGATGAACTCGTCGTCGACCAGGTTGCTGAAGGAACCGGCGGAGGCGGCCATCAAGACCGCCTGCAGCACCGAGAACGAGTGCGCGGGCTTGGTCAGCATGCCGCCGGCCACGAACAGGCCGATGTTGTTGCAGGCCTCCTCGTCCGCGGACTGCTGGCGCAGCCACTGGTCGAAGGAGATGGTGTCCAACTCGCGGGCCTTCGGGTGCGCCCACGGTTCCTCGGCGCCGACCTCGCCGGCCAGGGCGTCCAGCAGCCCGATCAGGCGGTTCATCTCGGACTCCGTGGAGGCGCTGACCGGGAACATGGCGCCGGTGTAGCGCTTGGCTTCGCCGGTGGGGTCCAGGTAGATGCTCTCGCCCTCGCGGTAGCGGCTGTATGTCTCCAGCCCCAGCTCGTCAAGCAGCTCCAACAGGGCCGTCTGGTCCGGCGAAACCCACTGACCGCCGATCTCGAGCATGGCTCCGTCCACCACGTCGGTCCAGGTGCGGCCGCCCACGCGGTCACGCGCCTCCAACACGGCCACGGACATGCCCGCCCGCTTCAGGTCCCGTGCCGCGGTCAGCCCGGAGGGCCCGGCGCCGATGACTACTACGTCCCGCTTCAACTTGCTCACTGTGTTCTACTCCCGTTCGTGCCGTGGCGGTCGGGCCGCTTAAGTGTCTGGCCCCGCCCGTTAAATGAACGACATTCATTTAGCGACAACACTGTAACCCGTGCCACAGCCTTTTGGAAACCGGTGCCTCCATGACGTTCGGAAAGCGTTGCGTAGGATGGCCCTAAAGGCCGCACCGCCGCGGCCCGCACGGCCGAGGGAAGAGGGAGCCCGTGGTAACAACACGCCCAGCCGGCGAGGACGCCCCCGTCCGGAACGGGAACCGCCCCGCCGGCCGCCCCGTGCAGAAACTGCTGTCCAAGGAACTGATGACGACGGCGGCGCTCGGCCTGATCGAATCGCGCGGCTACGAGGGGCTCACCATGTCGGCCCTGGCGCGCACCCTCGGCGTGGCCCCCTCCGCGCTCTACAACCACGTGGCGTCGAAACACGACGTGCTGCTGCTCCTTCAGGACCACGTGATGGCCGGCGTGGACGTGAGCGTGTTTTCGGACCTGGAGTGGGCGGACGCGGTGCGCCGCTGGGCCTGGTCCTACCGCGACGCCTTCACCCATCACGCCCCGCTGATTCCCGTGATCGCGGTGCTGCCCGTCACCGGCGCCCCGCACACGCTGGCCATGTACGAGGCCGTCACCGCCGGCTTCCTGAGGGCCGGCTGGCCGGAGCCGCAGGTGGTGCCGGCGATCGTGGCCCTGGAATCCTTCATTTTCGGGTCGGCCTTCGACGTGACCGCACCGGCGGACATCTTCGAATCGGGCGAGCTCGCCGCGGCGAACCCGGTCTTCACCTCCGCCGTGCGGTCGCAGGATGCCGGCCCCGCCGGATCGGCCGCCGATGCGGCCTTCCGGCTGGGCCTCGAGGCGCTGATCGCCGGCCTGGAGCTGCAACTCGAGGCCGCCCGCTCCGCTTGACCCCCGGCACGCGGCTGCACCCCCTGCCCCTCCATCGAGAAGTCAGATAACACCCCTTTCCAGGCCCGATAAGGGCGTCATCCGAATAGTCGATGGTGTGCGGGGAAAGTTGGCCTGCGGTAGCCGGCGTGGGGGACGGCGGCGGGCAGGGGGACGGCGGCGGGCAGTGCAGTCAACGACCGGGGCCTTCAACCGGTCTTACTTTCCGCAGGAAAAACCATTAAACCGCAGGAAAAGTGCATCGTTTACCCATCGGGGGAAGCATTCCCCGGCAGGTGTCGCAGGATTGGCAAAAGCCCGCCGTTTCGGGGCTTTCGGCTTGCTAATTTTCTTGAAGAGCTGGCGAGGTGCCAGCCGGCCGCTGGCCAGAATGCCAGCGATTCAATCGCACAGGAGATCTCATGCTTTCCATCATCGCCACCCTTCAGACCCTCGGTTTCTCCGTGAAGAACCGCCTCCAGCGCGAGGAGACCGGCGCCACCGCCGTCGAGTACGCCCTCATGGTTGGCCTCATCGCCGTCGTCATGATCGCCGGGCTGACCATTTTCGGCCCGCAGCTGAGCGACTTCTTCAAGGGCCTGGGCGGCAAGCTGAACATCGGCACCGCCCCGGCCTGAGGCTAATCCGGACTACCAAATCCACCTCCTGGGTGGCTGGGGCGGCGGCACTGGTTGCCCCGCCCCAGCCACCGAACTGTGAAAGAGCAACACATGAAGCGCATGACATCGGAACGCGGAGCGGCAGCCGTCGAGTTCGCCCTGGTCTTGCCGGTTCTGTTGTTGTTGCTGCTGGGGATCGTCGAGTTCGGACGCGTCTACAACGCCCAGATGCAGCTCACCGCAGCGGCACGGGACGGGGCGCGCGTGATGACCATCAACAGCGCGGCGTCCAGCGCGGCTGAATCCCGGGCTGCAGTGATCGCCTCGGCCCCGGCGCTAAACCCGCGGATTGCACCGGAGCAAGTCACCGTCGCCGTTTCCCCCAGTGCCACCGGCGCCTGTGCGCCGGGCTCGGTCGCCACCGTCACCGTGGCCTACCCCATGAATTTTCTCTCCGGCCTCTTCGGGGCCAGCATCACCTTGACCGGAAAAGGAGTCATGCAGTGCAGCGTCTGAGCGACGAACGCGGCGCCACCGCCGTCACCACCGCCCTTTTCATGGTGGTGCTGCTCGGCATGGCCGCCGTCGTCCTGGACATCGGGGCGCTGTACTTCGAGCGCGCCCAGTTAAAGAACGGCGCCGACGCCGGTGCGCTGGCCGTCGCCCAAAACTGCGCGGCAGGCCACTGCGATGCGGACTTCACGGCCCTCGCCACCTCGCTCGCCAACCAAAACGCGAACGACGGCCTGGCCAACGCCAGCGTCCAACTGGACCCCGCCGCCGCGACCGCCACGGTCACCACCACCACGCGGTCTGCCGACGGCCACTTCCTGGCCCAACACTTCGCGCCCATCCTCGGCCTGGACGATTCCGCCTCCATCAGCACCGAATCCCGGGCCCGCTGGGGAGCCCCCGTCGCCGGCACATCCGTCCTCCCCATCGCCATTTCCTACTGCCAGTTCCTGGGCATGCTCGACGGCGGCCTGCAGCGGGTGGAATTCAACCCGAACGGGCTGACAAACGCCGGATGTTCCAGTTCAACGGTGCCGGGCAGCACCGGGGCGGCCTACACGATCCCGGGCGGCTTCGGCTGGCTGAAGCAAGATCCGGCCCGCCCATGCCAGGCCAAGATCAACATCGGCGCAACCGGCCTTCCGGGCTTCCCCGTCGATCCTGAGGTGGCCAGCGATTCGGGTAACGATGTGCCGTCCGCCTGTAAGCAGACCAACATGCTGCAGCAGATTGCCGGTACCACCGTCCTGCTGCCGCTGTATGACAAGGTCGGCGGTCAGGGGACGAATGGCTGGTACCACGTCATCGGGTTCGCTGCCTTCAAGGTCACCGGCTGGAATTTCAGCAGCACGTCCCATAACAACCTCAGCCCGGCCTCCGTGCAGTGCACCGGAAGCTGCCGGGCGCTGATCGGCGAGTTCGAAACGTTCGTGACGCTCGACGCCGGCGAACAAGACTTCATCTTCGGCGGCGCCAACAACACCTTCGGCGCCTCCCTCGTTACGCTTGTCCACTAGGAGCACCGTCGGTGAAAAAGAGAATCATAGGCGCCCTGGCGGCCCTGCTGATGGCCCTCGTCGGAACCATGATGGTCCTCGCCTACATCGGCAGCGCCGATCAGCGCGCCCTGGCCGGCACCGAAACGGTGGAGGTCCTGGTGGTCGCCAAGAACGTTCCGGTTGGCACCCCCGGCGAAGAGCTCGGCGCGTACGTAGCGGCCGAACTGGTTCCGGCCAAGGTCGCCGCGGACGGGGCGGTAACTGACGTGGAGAAGCTGGCCGGACAGGTCGCCACCGTCGACCTGCTCGCCGGCGAACAGCTGCTGGCGGCCCGCTTTGCCCCGCCCGCAGACCTGCAGGAACCGGGAACTGTGGCCGTCCCGAAGGGCATGCAAGAGGTCTCCATCTCCTTGGAGCCGGCACGCGTGGTCGGCGGGCAGTTGAAGGCCGGCGACACCGTCGGCGTCTTCATCTCCATGGAAGGCCCGGGCGACGGCAAGGGCGTCACACACTTGGAGCTGCATAAGGTCCTGGTCACCCGAGTCCAGGGCGTGGCGGTCGCCGCCGAGTCGGGCGATGCCACCGTCCCCGCCAACAACGTGCTGGTCACCCTGGCGGTCATGGCACCGGACGCCGAAAAGATCGTGTACGCCCAGGAGTACGCCCGCACCTGGCTCTCGAAGGAACCGGCCGACGCCAGCGACAAGGGAACGCGCCTGGTGGACAGGGATGAGGTCTACAAATGAGCCGCTACGTACTGGTGGGCACGGACGCGGACTTTGAACAACGCTTCGCGGCCGCCGCGGTAGGCTCCCTGGCCGGCGATACCCAGCTGTGGAACGGCGCCGGCCTCCCCACCGAACCCAACGATGTCTTCGCCGTGCTGTCCAACCCGCAGCTCCTGGATGCCGTGGTGCTTGGCCCCGGGCTGGCCACCGGGCAGGCGCTGGCACTGGCGGCCGAGTTCGAATCCCAGCGGCCCGAGGTTTCGCTGCTGCTGGTCGCGGGGCCGAGCCCCGACATCGTGCTGGCCGCGATGCGCGCCGGCATCCGCGACGTCGTGGACCCCGACGCCGATGTCCGCGATATCGCCGCACTGCTGCACCGAGCCGTTCGCAGCGCCACCCACCGGCGGCACAGCGTCCCCTCGTCCGACGGCCAGGCCGCAAACGGCCGCGTCGTCGCCGTCGTCTCCCCCAAGGGCGGCGCCGGGAAGACCACGGTGGCGACCAACCTCGCCGTCGGGCTGGCTGCCGCCTCGGAGCAGCAGACCGTCATCGTCGACCTGGACCTGCAGTTCGGCGACGTGGCCAGCGCGCTCTGCCTGGAGCCGGAGCATTCCCTGGTCGACGCCGTGCAGCCCAACGCCCAGAAAGACAGCATCGTGCTCAAGTCTTTCCTGGCCCGACACCCCAGCGGGCTGTATGCGCTGTGCGCACCGCCGTCGCCGGCCGATGCCGACCAGGTCACCGGCGAGCAGGTATCGCTGCTGCTGGACCAGTTGGCCGCGCAGTACGCGCACGTCATCATCGATACGTCCCCGGGGCTGTCGGAGCACACGCTGGCCGCGCTGGATCGCGCCACGGACTATATCTTCGTGGGCGGCATGGACGTTCCCAGCATCCGCGGACTCCGAAAGGAGCTCGAAATCCTGCGCGAGCTGGGCATGGAACCGCTCACCCGCCACATCGTGTTGAACGGTGCGGATCCGCGCGACGGTCTCACCCGCCGCGACGCGGAGACCACCCTCGGCTGCAAAGTCGACGACGTCATCCCGGACACCCGCGCGGTCCGGATTTCCACCAACCAGGGCGTGCCGGTGCTCGAAAGCGCCCCGCGCGATCCTGCGGCCCGCGCCTTGCACAAGGTGGTGGACCGCTTTGCCCCCGCCCCGGCCGGCCTGCTCAAGCGCCGCGGCCGTCACCGAAGAGGATAGCCATGAACCTTGCCCAACGGCTTCAGGCAGTGCACGGCACCGCCCCGACAGTTCCCCCCGCCCGTGGCCATGCGGCCGCGCCGGCTGCAACCGCCACCCCCGCGCCGGCACCGGCTGCTTCGGCGTCCGCTTCCGCCGCTCCGGCGTCGACAGCGGCGACAGCGGCGACGGCTGCGACTCCGGCGGCGACAGCG
>NZ_JBNHGL010000095.1:0-10417 GCF_059091245.1 Arthrobacter sp. Y3225116 | reverse complement strand
GACGGCGTTCGGCAGCTGGATGCCGGCCGCCACGGTGGTGGCGCCGAGCACGCCGAGGGACGTGTGGCAGCGCACCGGCAGGAAGCTGCGGGTGTTGACCGTGCCCCCGTTCCGCGGCGCGGAGAGCAGCACCAGCTTCGGCACGGTCTTGCCGGACACGTCGCCCATGCCCATCAGCTTCGCCGCCTCCCGTCGGATGCCGGCCAGCCGGTCGGCCAGGGCGGTGTCGGCTTCCAGTTCGGCCGGATCCTCGTAGCCGGTGACCCCGAGATCGGCCGCGCGCAGCAGGACCGACGGCATGCCGTTGTCCACGCAGGTCACGTCGACGCCGTCCGCCACGTCCGCCTCCCGCCCGGTGGGCAGCAGCGCCCCGGTGGAGGATCCGGCCGTGTCGGCAAAGTCCAGGGTGACCGGGGCGGCCGTACCGGGCACGCCGTCGATGGCCGCGTCCCCGCGGTAGTCCACCCGGCCGCCGGGCGTCGGGAAGGTGGCCGTGGCCCTGCTGTCCGAATTCACCATCCGGATGCGCACCGCCGTCGTGGTTCCCTGCGCCGGAAGCAGGCCGCGTTCGACGGCGAAGGGTCCGACGCCGGCGAGGATATTGCCGCAGTTCTGGCTGTCCGTGACCGTCGCCTCGTCCACGGCGACCTGCAGGAACAGGTAGTCCACGTCGGTCTCGTCGCCGACCGACGGGGAGATGACCGCCACCTTGCTGGTCAGCGGGTGCGCCCCGCCGATGCCGTCGATCTGGCGGGCGTCCGGGCTGCCCATGATCCGCAGCAGCAGGTCGTCGCGGTCGGCGCTGTCCGCCGGCAGGTCCCGGGCCAGGAAGTAGGCGCCCTTGGAGGTGCCGCCGCGCATCAGCATGCAGCGGACGCCGTGGTCGTAGTCACCGCCGGCTCCGGAAGGTGCGGCCGCGCCCAGGGGCCGGGCATCGCCGTCGTGATCAGCCGTCATAGTCCTCGGCCGCCACGTACTGAACGCCGAGCTTCTCCAGCACCGGCCGCAAACCGTAGTAGTCCAGGCCCAGCGTCCCCTCCTGGAACCGGGACCGGGTCTTCTCCTCCTTGTCCAGGCGCGCCTGCGAAGCCTCGACCGCTGCCGGTGCCTCCAGCCGCGGCACGCAGACCACGCCGTCGTCGTCGGCCACGATCACGTCGCCCGGCCGGACGGTGACCCGGCCCAGGGTGATGGGAACGTTGACCGCCCCGGCGCTCGCCTTCACCGTGCCCTGGGCGTGGACGGCCGCGGACCAGGCGGGGAAGCCCATCGCCTGCAGTTCGGCCACGTCGCGCACCCCGGTGCTGGTGACCACGCCGCGGACGCCGCGGTACTGCAGGGCGGTGGCGAAGAGTTCGCCGAACAGGCCGTCGCTGCATTCGGACGTCGTGGTGACCACCAGGATGTCCCCGGGGCGGCACTGCTCGATGGCCGCGTGGACCATCAGGTTGTCGCCGGGCCAGCAAAGCACCGTGACGGCGGTGCCGGCCACCCGGACGCCGGACTGGATCGGCCGGAACTGCGGGCCGGCCAGGCCGGTGCGGCCCATCGCCTCGTGGACCGTGGCGACGCCGAAGCCTGCGAGCGCGTCGGCGTCGGCCAGCTCGGCGCGGGGCGGGTTGGTGACGATGACGTTTCTCATGCCAGCGTGCCGGTCACTTGGGGGTAGTAGCGCATGTACGCCTCGCCCTTGGTGTCCGTGGGGAAGCCGAGGTTGGGGCCGGCGTTGCGTTTGACCTGCACGCCGCGGCGCGTGGCCAGGTCCGTGTAGTAGTCCCACATGTGCTGCTGCGCCGGCAGGCATTCCATCGCCGTGCGCTTGGCCGGGAAGGCCGCCGTGATGTCGAGCAGCACGTTGGGCTTGAAGTCGCTTTGTTCCGGCTGGTGCGGTTCGAAGAAGAACACCGGCGGGGCGCCCAGCGGGTCGCCCGGGGCGTCGTAGCCAATGGCCTGCGCCAGCACCCGCGCGTCCAGCGCCATCCGTGCCGCGACCGGGTGGTCCCCGTTGTAGGGGTCGGCCAGCGGATGGGTCAGCACCACCGTGGGCTTGACCTCGCGGTAGATTCTGACCAACTCGTCCACCAGTTCCCGCGTGGGCACCAGCGGATAGTCGCCGGCGTCCAGGAACCGGACCTCGGCGCCGAGCGCCGCGGCGGCGTTCTCCGCCTCCTGCCGGCGGATCGCCTTGATCTCTTCCAGTTCCTTGCCCTCGCGCCAGGCCTTGGCGGACTCGCCGCGTTCGCCGTAGGACAGGCACACGACGACGGCGCGTTCCCCGCGCTGTGCCGCGGCGGCGATGGCGCCGCCGGCCCGCCAGACAAAATCGCCCGCGTGCGCGCTGACCACCAACAGGGCCGGCTCGGTCTCGCTCAAAGGTCCTCCCGGGGTCGTTGTCCTAGGGGAAGTCAACCACCGGGAACCAGAATCGTCAACAATTCTGGTTCCACTTCCCGCGGGCGCCGCCAGACCGGCAAAATAGGCCCCGCCGACCAGGAGCCTCCGGGGCGCGGGCCTGCTAAATTGTTGGCAACAAACTGCGAGCCCTCGGAAGGCAGGGCGCCATGACTACCTACCCGCAGAAGCCCCCGGCAGGAGCGCCGTCGGTAGAAGACCAGGGGCGGTTGATCGTTCAGGGCACCGACCGGCCGGGCATCGTCGCCAGCGTTTCCACCCTCCTGACCGAGGCCGGCGCCAATATCGTCTCGCTCGATCAGCACTCGACCAATCCGGAAGGCGGCCGGTTTTTCCAACGGACGGTTTTCCATCTGCCCCATCTGACGGCCCGGGTGGAGCAGTTGGCGCACAGCCTGGAGCAGCAGCTGTCCGGGGACCCGGACCTGTCGTGGCGGCTGGTGGAAGTCAGCCGGCAGAAGCGCGTGGCGATCTTCGTGTCCAAGTCCGACCACTGCGTGCTGGACTTGCTCTGGCGGCAGCGGCGGGGCGAGCTGCCGGTGAGCATCGCCATGGTCGTCTCCAACCATCCCGACCTCAGCTCCGATGTCCGCCAGTTCGGGATCCCCTACTTCCACGTGCCGGTGGACAAGGACGACAAGGCCGCGGCGGAGAGGCGCCACCTGGAGCTGCTGAAGGGCAACGTGGACCTGGTGGTCCTGGCCCGGTACATGCAAATCATCTCGCCCGGCTTCCTGGAGGAGGTGGGCGTCCCGGTGATCAACATCCACCACTCGTTCCTCCCCGCCTTTATCGGCGCGGCGCCGTACCGCAAGGCCAAGGAGCGCGGGGTCAAACTCATCGGGGCCACGGCCCACTACGTCACGGAAGACCTGGACGAGGGGCCGATCATTGACCAGGACGTCATCAGGGTCTCGCACGGCGACTCCGCCGAAGACCTCGCCCGGCTGGGCGCCGACGTGGAACGCAGCGTCCTGTCCCGCGCGGTGATGGCCCACTGCGAGGACCGGGTGCTGCGCGACGGCAACAGCACCATCGTGTTCTAGCAGGCTTACGGCGCCTCCGGGCCACGTTGCGGCCGCCGCCGCCGGCCCGTAGATCGTCGACGACGTGGCCGCTCGCCCGGCTCAGGAGCGGTAGGTCTTCCGCGCGAAGTCGGCGTACGGCACCGGGGCGACCGTCGCCCGGATCTCCACCTGGCGGTGCGGCTCGACCTGGGGCTTGCGGGTATTGGGCTCCTCGCCCCAGAGCACGGTGACTTCCGTGCCCGGTGCGCTGTGCCGTTTCTCCACGGTGGCCAGCGAGAGGAAGGCCTGCTCGTTGGCCGCATAGCCGCAGTCGAAGGACAGCCCGGCGGGTTCCCCGCCTGCCAGCACCTGGTCCACCTGGTAGAACGCGTAGCGGGCCTTGGGCATGTCGAAGTACTTGGCCGGCAGCCCGTCCTCGCCGAGCGACCTGAACACGCCGGCCACGTCGTCGCTGTTCCAGACCAGGGTGACCTTTTCGCGGACCGGGTCCTCCCGCATCCGCTCCAAGGCGCTCCGGCCCAGGAAGTCATGGTCGAAGGAGACCACGCGGCCGTAGTTCAAATCCCACGGCGTCAGGTAGTAATCCTCAATGTTTGGAGAGGCGAAGCTGCCGCCGAGCGACCCGGCGGCAGCGAGCGGCAGCCACTTCCGGTAGTCGGCGAGCCGGTCCCCGCTGAAGATGGCGGGCACCGGCGTCGGCACCCATCCGGAGCCGAGCGGGGAGGTGGAGTAGGCCTTTGCGCCCACTTGGCGCAGGTCAAGCTCTTCGCCCGCCTCGAGGATGGCCTGGCGGACGCGTTCGCCCTCCTCCCACGGGCCGAAAATCTCGAACCCGGCCTGGCCGGCGATGCCGTGCCGGATCGCCCGGACCCGGCAGCCGGCGATCGTGAAGCCGGTCATGTGGAAGAACTTCACGTCGGGGACCGGCCCGCCGGTGAGCTTCTCCACCAGCGGAAGCGCCTGTGGCCCCTGCAGCTCGTACCGGTAGATCTTCGGGTTGCCCTTCCGGACCAGGGAGTTGCCGTCGCGCTCGGCGGTGGCGTCGTAGCCGCCCTTCTCCAGATGGAACTGCACCCAGTCCACGACCATGTGGTGGCCCACCAGGTTGAAGCTGCCCTCGGCCAGGCAGGCCAGGACGGCGTCACCGATCAGGTGGCCGTCCTCGTTGACGGCGACGAACTGCTTCGCCGTGTCCGGCCGGAAGTTGGCGAACTTGTTCACGCCCAGGTCGCTGAGCAGCTTCAGGGCGTCGGGCCCGTCGAGGAACAGGTCGGTCATGTGGTGGGACTGGTCCAGCAGGGCGACGGACCGGTCCCAGGCGCGTTGCTCCGACCGCCAGTTGGTGAACTCCGGCTGGATCGGAAAGACGATGGGCGGCGCGGGCAGGTTCCGCAGCAGCTCCACCGGGTTGCCGGTGCGCTGGATGGCCGCTTCGAGGTTTTCGGCAGGCATGTTCTTCTCCGTTCGGTGATCTGGTTCCGCGGCCGGACGGTCGGCCGCGGCTTGGCGGCCCGGGCGGCGGCCGTTTCGTTTAGCCGGGGGTCTCGGGAAACACCGGGATCACCAGGTGCGAGGCGGACTGCCCGCCGGTGTGGATGCGGTGCTCCCCGCGGTTGACGGAGTCCTCGTGCCGGGCGTAGAGGTCGGGCTTGGGATAGCGCATGACGTCGGACCCCTGCACCACCAGGACCAGGGTGTCCCCGGGCTCGAAGCGGGTGCCGGAGGGCAGGATCTCGATCTCCAGCCGGACCGGGCCGTCCTGGGGCAGCGGCAGGGCCCGCCGGTGGGCCAGCACCGGCAGGTAGTCGGTGGAGCGGTCCGGGTCGAGTTCGCGGTGGGAGGCGCGCTGCCAGCCCACGGCGACGGGGCCGTCGTCGAAAATGGCGTAGTAGGGGAACCCGACCACCGTGCCGTCCCGGTCCTTCTTGAACAGCGCCACGAAGACGTCCAGGTCCCCGGCGTCCGGCGCGGACAGGAAGAGCACGGCCTTGGCGTGGCCCACGAGCATGGTCTCCTCGCGGAAGGCGAGGCTGAATTCCGCCCGGTGCGGCCGCAGCCCGCTGCCGAGCGAGTCGTAGCCGGCGGCGGCTTCTGCGGCGGGCGGCTCGTCCACGAGCGAGCCGGCCGCGGCATCGAGGTAAAGGGTGCGGTACCGGGTCTGCGGAGCCGGCCAATCCGCGGCAGCGTAGGTGCTCCCCTCGTAGAAGCGGTCGCGCACCTCCAGCCGCACCCGCGGCCAGTCCGCCAGGCCGCCGTCCCGCCCGTGGAGGAAGCGGTCGAAGAAGGCCCGCTGCTGCTCCACCATGCCGGGGCGGTAGTACTCGGCCCACTTCTTCCGGCCGTGCACGTACAGCCATTTCTCCTCGGAGGCGATCCGGCGGAAGCCCTCCAGCGTCCCCCGCGTGTGCAGCCCCTGGTCCGACCAGCTGGCGACGACGAACGCCGGCACGGTGACCTTCTCCAGGTCGGCGCTCTTGGACTCCCAGAAGTCGTCGTAGAACGGATGCGCGGCGGTTTCGGCTTCCAGGTCTTCGATGGGGCCGGTGGCGTAGCCCCAGCGTTCCCAGATGTAGGGCCAGAACCACGTTTCCGGGATGCCGCCGTGCCGCGCCACTTCCCGGTAGGTGTCGGTCCAGCCTTCCCAGGGGTTGATCGCGGCCAGGTGCGGCGGGTTCAGCTCCGCCACGCGCCACTGGGACACGGTCAGGTAGGAGACGCCGGACAGTCCGACCTTGCCGTTGCTCCATGCCTGCCCGCCGGCCCACTCGATCAGGTCGTAGAAGTCCCTGGCTTCCTCCGGAGAGCAGTAGGTGGCCGCGCCCTCGGAGTACCAGGTGCCCGGAATGTCGGCCACGACGACGGCGTAGCCGTGCGGCACCCAGTAGGCGGGGTCCGGCGCCTCGAAGGTCGTCAGTTCGCTGGTGTATCCGGCCTGCACCCCGCTGGTGGGGCGGACGACGCCCAGCTGCTCGGTGATGTGCTTTCCGTAGGGCGACCAGCTGACCAGCGGGGCGGCGGGCTCCGCGCCGTCGGGCCGGTAGACATCCACGCGGATCACCGCGCCGGACGAGGCGGCCACGGCGACGTCCCGCTCGATGACCATGCCGGGCAGCTGTTCGGTCCGCGGCTGGGGCGGCCGGCCGCCGCGCTCTTCCGGAGCGTGACGGTGTCCCCTGAAGAGATACGGGATGGACCCAGACATCGTGTCCGCCTTTCCGCGGTGCAGCCGTGGCCGCCGCCGAACGCGTGCTGTTTCGCCTGCCCCGCGGCGGGCCATAACGTTCGCATCACGACCTTGACATGAGATAGATCACATCGTTAGCTTCAATGTCAACATTCTTGTTAGCACCACCGGCCAGCGGCGCCGGAATCGAGCAGTCTCCCGCCTCCAGGAAGCGTTGAATCCATGTGGCGAATGGCAGAGAGTGTGCGGCCATGACGGCCAGGCTGACCGTTGAGGATGTTTCTCTGCACTTTGGCGGCATCAAGGTGTTGGATTCCGTTTCCTTCGAGGTGGAGCCGTCGACGGTTTTCGGGCTCATCGGCCCCAATGGCGCCGGCAAGACCTCCCTGTTCAACTGCGTCAGCGGGCACTACAAGCCGTCGTCGGGATCCATCGGCATCGACGGCGCGGACGTCCTCTCCCGGGCACCGTCCGCCCTGGCGCGGATGGGACTGGCCCGCACGTTCCAGCATCCCGCGCTGCAGCTGGACCAAACGGTGCTGGACAACGTGCTCCTCGGCGGCCACTCGCGGCTGTCCGGCGGCGCGCTGTCCTGGGCGCTGCGGCTCCCGCACGCCGTCCGCGGCGAGCGCGCGCTCCGGCGGCAGGCCCATGACGTTCTGGCGCGGTTGGACCTGGACTGGGCCACCCGCCTGCCGGCGGGCGAGCTCGCCCACGGTTTCCGCAAGCGGGTGGAGTTGTGCCGGGCGCTGCTCAGCCAGCCCAAGCTGTTGCTGCTCGATGAGCCGGCCGCCGGGCTTTCCCATGCGGAAGTCGAGGACCTGATCGGCTGGATCAGGAACCTGCGCGCGGAATTCGAGCTGACCATCGTCGTCGTCGAACATCACATGGGCCTGATTGCCGCGGTGACGGACCGGCTGGCCGTGCTCAACCAGGGGCGGAAGCTGGCGGAGGGCACGGCGGCCGAGGTCCGGCAGGATCCGCGCGTGGTCGAGGCGTACCTCGGGCAGGGGGCGGCGTGACGGGCCTCCTCGAACTCTCCAACGTGCGCGCCTGGTACGGCCGGGCCGTGGCGCTGCACGGCATCAGCCTGAGCGTGGCCGACGGCGGTGCGACCGGCATCCTCGGGGCCAACGGTGCCGGCAAGACCACGACGTTGCGCACCATCAGCGGCCTGGTCAAGACCAGCGGGGACATCACCTTCGATGGCCGCAGGATCACCGGGATGCGGCCCGACCAGGTGGCCCGGCTGGGCATTGCCCATGTGCCGCAGGACCGCGGCACCCTGGCCAACCTCAGCGTGCAGGACAACCTGCTGGTCGGTGCTTACCGGCGCAAGGACCAGCGCGGCGTCGCCGCCGACCGCGACCACTACTTCGATCTCTTCCCGCAGCTCGCGGCGCGGAGCAAGACTCCCGCCGCCGCGCTGTCCGGCGGCGAGCAGCAGATGCTCGCGATCGGCCGCGCCTTCATGTCCGGGCCCAAACTGGTGCTGCTGGACGAGCCGTCCCTGGGGCTGGCGCCCGGCACGGCCAGCCAGGTCTACGAGGCGATCGCCAAGCTGCGCACCGAGACGGGGCTGTCGATGGTGGTGGTGGAACAGAATGCCGCCCTGGCGTTCTCCATCGTGGACGAGGCCACGGTGCTGGAAACCGGGCACACCGTGCTGTCCGGGCCGCGCGAAGAGCTCATGGGCTTGGACGCCATCCGCAAAGCGTACCTGGGAGGGTGAGCCGTGGATTCACTGTTCCTGCAGCTCATCATCGACGGCCTGGGCAACGGGGCCATCTACGCCGCCCTGGCGCTGGCCCTAGTGCTGGTGAACCGGGCCACCGGGCTGATCAATTTTGCGCAGGGGGCCATGGCGGTCTTCTCCACCTTCCTGGCCTGGACCCTGTGGCAGGCAGGCGTCCCGCCGGCGCTCGCCATTCCCCTGGCCATCCTGGTCTCCGCGCCACTGGGCGCCGGGGTGGAGCGTTTGATCATGCGGCGCTTCGAGCGCGGGCTGCCCGACACCGCCATCATCGTCACGGTGGCCCTGCTGGTGCTGTTCACCGGGCTGGCCGGCCTGTTCTGGGGCTACAACTCCCAGCAGTTCCCCTCCCTCTTCCCGCTGGGCACCTTCCAGGTCGCCGGGGCCTTCATCAGCTATCAGTCGCTGGGCAACATCGTGGTGCTGCTGCTGGTGGTGCTGGCCCTGCAGCTGCTGTTCAAGAAAACCAAGCTCGGCCTGGCCCTGCGGGCGGTGGCGGACAACCCGGAGTCCAGCGCGCTCTCGGGCATCCCGGTGGGCCGGCTGCTCATGGTGGGCTGGGCCCTGGCCGCGGTGCTGGGCGCCATCGCGGGCGTATTGATCGCCCCGAAGGTCTTCTTGTCCCCGCACATGCTGGACCAGGTGCTGGTCTACGCCCTGGCAGCCGCCATCCTCGGCGGCCTCAACAGCCCGCTGGGCGCGGTGGTCGCCGCCGGCCTGATCGGCGTGGTGGAAAACCTCGCCGGGGCCTACATCGGCTTCATCGGCGACGACCTCAAGATCGCCGTGCCGCTGATCGCCATGTTCATCGTGCTGCTGGTCAGGCCCCAGGGCCTCTTCGGGCAGAAGGAGGTGGTGCGGGTATGAGGCGCAAGGTGTTCGCCTCGCGCTGGTTCCGGATCGCCGCCGCCGTCGTCGTCGTGGTGCTGGCGGTCCTGGCGCCGCTGCAGCTGATTCCCTACGTGAACTACCAGCTGACCGTGGTGGCCGCCTTCGCCGTCGCGATCCTGGGGCTCAACCTCGTGACCGGTTACGCGGGGCAGATCTCGCTGGGCCAGAGCGCGTTCGTGGGGCTGGGCGCCTACGTCACCGCGTACGGCGTCACCGAGGGCTGGCCGGTGCTGCTGACCTTCGTGCTCGCCGCCCTGATCCCCGCCGTCGTCGGT
Organism: Arthrobacter sp. Y3225116; assembly: GCF_059091245.1. NCBI lineage: Bacteria > Bacillati > Actinomycetota > Actinomycetes > Micrococcales > Micrococcaceae > Arthrobacter > Arthrobacter sp. Y3225116. Next base: position 874 of record NZ_JBNHGL010000095.1, on the reverse strand, counting down.
TTCCTGGTCGCCCTGCCCGCGGTCCGGCTGCGCGGTGTTTCGCTGGCCATGGTCACCATCTCGCTGCCGATCATCGCGGACCGGCTGGCCAAGCGGCTGGACGATTTCACCGGCGGCTCCGTCGGCATCACGGTGCAGTGGATGAATGCCCCGGACTGGAGCGGCCTGGCCGACGACCAGTGGCGGTACTACGTGGTGCTCGGCATCGCCGCCGTGCTCTTCGTGCTGGCGGCCAACCTGACCCGTGGCCGGATCGGACGGGCCTTCGCCATCGTGCGCGAGAACGAGGCCGTGGCCACCGCGATGGGCGTCTCCAACTACCGGTACAAGGTCCTCGCGTTCACCGTCGCGTCCCTGTACGGCGGGCTCGCGGGCTTCCTCTACCTGGCCGCCGTGCAGTACATGTCCCCGGCCACCCTCAGCTTCGTCGTCTCCATCAACATGCTGGCGGCGATGATCATCGGCGGGTCGGCCAGCATCGTCGGCTCCCTGCTCGGCGGAGTCTTCTTCGTTTTCATTCCGGTCTTGGCCGGGCAAATCGACGCCTCGCACACGCCGATCATCTACGGCGCCGCCCTGCTGGTCATCCTGTTCCTGGCCCCCGGCGGGCTGGTGACCCTGCCGGCGCTGCTGCGGCGGATGCGCCGCAGACGCGCGGAGCCCGAGGCCGCCGTCAAGGCTCCCGATACCGGCCCGGAAGTCCAGACCCCGACCACCACCGCGATGTGAGCCGGCAGGGTGCCGGCCCACCGATCCAGCACAAGGCCCACAAGGCTAAGGAGAGAACAATGCGAACACGGCATATCGGACGCGGCGCCACGGGTGCCGTGGCCGCCGCGGCAGCCCTAACGCTCGCGCTCAGCGGTTGCGGCCG
>NZ_JBNHGL010000094.1:0-10420 GCF_059091245.1 Arthrobacter sp. Y3225116 | reverse complement strand
GCGGCCCAGCCGACGTCGCAAGCGAGGATCGGGCCGTCGGCCCGCCGGCCGACGGGGGTAACCCGGCTTCACAGTCGTCGCGGCGGCTGCTGCCCCGACACGAGTCGATAGGATGGGCTCAGAGGCAACGCCTTCGAATCCGTATCGCTAGCCAAGGAGTCAGCATGCCCGTTGCAACCCCTGAGATCTACGCCGACATGATCGACCGCGCCAAGGCGGGCGGCTTCGCCTACCCTGCGATCAACGTGACCTCCTCGCAGACCCTCAACGCTGCCCTGCAGGGCTTTGCCGACGCCGGTTCCGACGGCATCATCCAGGTGTCCACCGGCGGCGCCGCCTACTGGTCCGGCGCCGGGGTCAAGGACATGGTCGCAGGCTCCCTGGGCTTCGCCGCCTTCGCCCGCGAAGTCGCCAAGAAGTACCCGGTCAACGTGGCGCTGCACACCGACCACTGCCCGAAGGACAAGCTGGACGACTTCGTGCTGCCGCTGCTGGCCGAGTCCGAGGCTGCCGTGAAGCGCGGCGAGGACCCGATCTTCCAGTCGCACATGTGGGACGGGTCGGCCGAGACGCTGGAGGAGAACCTGCGCATCGCCGAGGACCTGCTGGCCCGCACCGCCGCGGCCAAGATCATCCTGGAAGTGGAAATCGGCACCGTCGGCGGCGAGGAGGACGGCGTCGAAAACGAGATCAACGAAAAGCTCTACACCACGGTCGACGACGGCCTGAAGACTATCGAGGCGCTCGGCGCGGGGGAGAAGGGCCGCTACATCACGGCGCTGACCTTCGGCAACGTGCACGGCGTGTACAAGCCGGGCGGCGTGAAGCTGCGTCCCGAGCTGCTCAAGCAGATCCAGGCCGAGGTCGGTGCCAAGATCGGCAAGACCAACCCGTTCGACCTGGTCTTCCACGGCGGTTCCGGCTCCTCCGAGCAGGAGATCGCCGACGCAGTGGCCTACGGCGTCATTAAGATGAACGTGGATACCGATACCCAGTACGCCTTCACCCGCCCGGTCGCCGGCCACATGTTCAGCAATTACGACGGCGTGCTGAAGGTGGACGGCGAGGTCGGCAACAAGAAGGCCTACGACCCGCGCGTCTGGGGTGCCGCCGCCGAGAAGTCGATGGCCGCCCGGGTCGTCGAGGCCGCCGAGCGCCTGGGCTCGGCCGGAAAGTCGGTGAAGTAATGACCGAGCCCTTCCGCACCAACCTGCTGGGTCCCGAGCCGACCTACCTGCCGGAGGAGACCGACGTCCTGGCCCGGCTGGAGGCCGGCGACGAAGCCTTGGACCTGGCCGCGAAGTTCCCCACCTCCTCGCTCGTCTGGGCGATCCTCGCCGACGAGGCCTACTCCGAGGGCCGGACCATCGAGTCGTACGCCTACGCCCGCGTGGGCTACCACCGCGGCCTGGACTCCCTGCGCCGGGCGGGCTGGCGCGGAGCCGGCCCCATCCCTTGGGAGCATGAGCCCAACCGCGGTTTCCTGCGCGCGCTCTACGCGCTAGGCCGCGCCGCCGGCGCGATCGGAGAGGCGGAAGAAGTGGACCGGATCGGCAAGTTCCTGGCCGACTCGGACCCCACCGCGCGGGCGGCCATCGAAGGCGCCTGATCTGCACGGCCGCTTGGACTATTCGTCCGGGCGGCCGTCGTTTTTTCCAGTCTTAACCGGGCGGAAGACGGCTTCGGATTTCGGGGCGTAGGCATACCAGTCGCCCGCCCCGCCGCTGGGGCCGTCCTCGGCCCTTAGGCGCGCCAGCCGTTCCCGGTTTTCGCTCAGGGCAGCGACCCGCTGGCGAAAGGCTCTGGCTGCGGCAGGAGAGCCGGGCCCGCTGCCGCGGAACCGGCTCACGCCCGGACCCTCCTCGTACGACTGGAACTCCACCGCAAAGGCCTCGCCCAGTTCCCCGGCCACACGCTGGGCCAACCGGATTCCGTCCCTGGTGAACTGCGCGGCCAGTTCCGGCGTTCTCCACTCCAAGTCGACGACGGCGTCATAGTAGCCCTGCTCCCAACGCCGAAGGTCCTGGATCAGGCGAGGAGTCAGGCCGGAGGCCGCGTAGTCCACGGGACCGCCGAGCCAGAGAACGGTATCCGCGTAGTCCGGGAACAGACGCACTACCGGAACACTTACGGCCTCATCCGGGTTCATGCGCTGACTCTATCGCCCCGTGCCAACGGGCCTGCCATGACCGGGCTCGGGGCGCTGGCGCTTCACGCTCCAGCGCCTACCCCTTCCCAGGCGGACGAACCTTCGACATGATGCGTGAATGGGAATGAAAGCTTTCGAGACAGCTGCAGCAGCAACAGCGGGGCCAGGAATATGACGGGATCGGAGACCATCGACGAGTACCTGGGGCGGCTCGGTTCCAACCAGCCGACGCCCGGCGCCGGAGCGGTCGGTGCGATCCATGCGGCGCAGGCAGCGGCGCTGATCGGCATGGTGACGCGGTTTACCGAGCGGAGCGCGGCGAAGGACAACGACGGCGGTGGCTCCGCGGGTTCGGCGCACAACGACGACGGCGGCGATGCCTCCGCGGGCCCGGCGCGCAACGACGGCGATGCCTCCTCAGGCACGGACCGCAACGGTGCCTCCACAGGCTCAGCCCGCAACGACGGCGGTGCGTCCGCCGGCTCCAGCCCGGATCCGGACCTGGAGGCCATACTGGCCGAGGCCGGCGAACTGACCCGGGCGGCGGTGCACGCGGCGGTGTCCGACGAGGAGAAGTTCCGCAGGGTCGTCGACTGCTACAAGCTCCCGACCGCAACGGACGACGAGCGCAGCCGTCGCAGCTCGGCCATCCGGGAAGCGCTCGTGGAGGCGACGCTCCCGGCGAGGGCCCAGCTGGACCTGGCCTCCGCCGTCGTGCGCCTGGGTACAGAGCTGGTGGGCGTGTGCAATCCAAACGTGCTGAGCGACATTGCCGTGGCCGCCGAAGCGGCGCGGGCCGCCGCGGCGACGGCGCGGATCACGGTCGAGGCCAATCTGACGTCCATCCGGGAGGACTCCATCCAGGAGTCGCTGCAAGACCACACGCAGAAGGCGGACGACGTAGTGCGCCGCGCCGAGGAGTTGTCAGCGTCGGTCCGGCGCCGCGTCCTGGACTAAACGAGCGCGATCGACAGGGCACGAATCCGGCGCGGGCTCGACGGAGCGAGGCCCCGGCTAGGCCTCCTTCATGCTGGCGATTTGAATGAGGTTGCCGCAGGTGTCGTCGAACACGGCCGTGACAACCGGTCCCATGTCGGCCGGCTCCTGAATGAACTGCACTCCGAGGGCTGTCAGGCGCTCGTACTCGGCGTGCACGTCGTCGACCCCGAAGCTGTTGAAGGGGATGCCGTCGGCGACCAGGGCTTCCTTGAACGGCTTGACCGCCGGATGGCCGGAGGGTTCCAGGAGCAGTTCCACGCCGTCCGGGGCCGAGGGTGAGACAACGGTCAGCCAGCGGTCGTCGCCTACTGGCACATCGTTCTTGAGCTGAAACCCCAGCTTCTCGGTGTAGAACTCCAGGGCTTTCTGCTGGTCGTCAACAAAAACGCTGGTGGTGGTGATGATCATGGTGATTCCTTCAAAGACTGCGGGAGATTGGCTAGCCATTCCCTCGCGGGTGTGAGCGGGGCGGTGTTCAGATGGTGGACGGTAGTGCGTCCACGATTGCTGGCGGTCACCAAGCCGGCCTCGCGCAGGATCGCGAGATGCTTGGTGACAGCCTGACGGGTGATCGCGAGATGGTGGTTGTTGATCAGGCGCACGGTCAGCTCGAACAGCGTCTGGTCGTTGTGCGCGGCCAGTTCGTCCAGCAAAATCCGCCGAGTCGGATGACTTAAGGCTTGGAAGACCGTGTCCACCCGTCCATAATAGGCAACCCCTAGGTTGCCAATCAAGGGGGCCGGTTTTCTTGGTGCTCGGCCGCGTGGTCTTTCGCCGCGGCAGCCGGGCAGGCATGATGCAGGTATGGGTGCGACCACGGCATTCACGGCCTCCGAGCAGGTCTTTGTGCCGCCGGCGCGGGTCTGGGGGCTGTTGACGGATTGGGCCGCTGCGCCCGCATGGATGCCCGGCGTGAACGAGATGCACGCCGAGGGCCCGCTGGCCGTCGGCCAATCCATCAGCTTCCGCTCCCAGGGCCACGACCGGAGCAGCACGGTGACCGAGCTCGACGTCGGCCGCAGCATCACCATCACATCTTCCCAGGGGGACGTGCGGGCCGACTACCGCTACGAACTGTACGGCGAGGCCGGGGCGACCCGGCTGACGCTGACTGCCGACGTCGTGGTGAGCGAGGAGTTGGCCGCCATGGCAGAACAGATCCGGCGGGCCATCGCCGAGGCCGACTCCGGCCAGCTGGCCAGCTTCAAGCGATTCGCGGAAGCTGCACCGTGATCCCGGTGGTGTCCTTCCCGGGAGCCGCGTTGACTCCGGTGGTGTCCTTCGCGGGAGCCGCGTTGACTCCGGGCAAGCGCTTCGCGGGCACCGAGCGATCCCGGTGGTGCGCTGCGATGAGGCTGCGCCGTGATCCCCGCCGAAGCGCTGCGCGGGAGCCGCGCGCCGACCTTCCTGCCGCCCACCCGGCTTCCGGCTCAGTAGAATCGACTGCTGGGACCGCTTGAAAGGACTGCGTTGGCCAAGCTCTACTTCCGCTACGGGGCGATGAACTCCGGCAAATCCACCGGACTGCTCCAAGTAGCCTTCAACTATGAGGAGCGCGGGCAGCGCGTGCTGCTGGCCAAGCCGCAGATGGACACCAAGGGGGACAGCAAGATCGTCTCCCGGCTGGGCATGGCCCGGGACGTGGACTTCCTGATCCGGCCGGGCGAATCCGTGCGCGAACACTTCGGCCGGGTGGCCGCGGGCGAGGACCCCGAAGCCCTCCTGGAACATGTGGACGTGCAGCCGGTGGCCTGCCTGCTGGTGGATGAGGCCCAGTTCCTGGAGCCGGAACAGATCGACGACCTGTTTCGCATCGCGGTGATGGACAACGTGCCGGTGCTGGCCTACGGCATCCGCACCGACTTCCGCACCCAGGCCTTCCCGGGTGCCCGGCGGCTGCTGGAAATTTCGCACTCCCTCGAGGAGTTGAAGACCATCTGCCGCTGCGGCCGCAAGGCAGTTTTTAATACGCGCCGCGTGGGCGGGGAGATTGTGTTCGACGGCGAGCAGGTCGCCATCGACGGCGAGGACGTCTGGTACGAATCGCTCTGCGGCACCTGCTACCTCGAGGCCTCGGGCGGCGCGCTCTAGCGTTTGACGGTTGTGGGCCGCGGTCCATGGGCAAAGCCGGCAGCGTCCCGCCTCCGTCAGCGGGACGTGTCCCCCAGACCCCGGGGGTCACGGGGCGGTTGAAATGCCGAGCCGTTCGGCCAGCCCGATCGCGTTGAACGGTGCGTGGACCTTGACGTCGTTGTCGAAGTACACGTAGGCATCCCGGCCCGCGCCGTCGGGGCAGCCCGACCCGTCCAGCCAACCGCCGACCGTCGAGGCCAGCCGGTCCAGGTCTTCGTCCCGGTAACCGCTGACGTAGAGTTCGTCCTTTCCGTGCAGCCGGACGTAGGCGAAGTCGGCCGTGATCTCGTCCAACATCGGCCACGTTCCGGCGCTGTCGGCCAGCACCAGGGCCGTGTTGTGCCGGCGCAGCTGGTCGTAGAACTCCTCGTTGATGAACGTGGTGCTGCGGATCTCGAGGGCGTGGCGCAGCGGCCGGTCGGCGCCGTCGTCGGGGATCCAGGTCCTGTCCTTCATCAGCTCGGTGTGCCCGGCGGCCAAGGCAGCGGCAGCGTGCGTGCTGCGCGGCAGTTGGACCAAAAACTTCTCCATCACCTCGGCGTCGTAGTTGGCGCGTTCGGGCAGCTGCCACAGGAACGGTCCGAGCTTTTCGCCCAGGCCCAGGATTCCCGATGCGTAGAAATTCGCCAAGGCGTCCCGGACGTCCTTCAGGCCCTTCATGTGGGTGATGTACCGCCCGCCCTTGACCGCGAACACGAAGTCCGGAGGCGTCTCGGCGTGCCACTGCCGGAAGCTGGAGGGGCGCTGCAGCGAATAGAACGTGCCGTTGATTTCGACTGAATTCAGGTGGCCGGAGGCATACTCCAGTTCGCGGCGCTGGGGCAGGCCCTTCGGGTAGAACGTGCCGCGCCACCGCGGGTATCGCCAGCCGGAAATGCCGATCCGTGCCATCGGTTGAGAGGCGGCCATGTCCCGCAGGCTACCCGGCCGCGGCGGTGCAGGCCAGAGCTAGCCGCGCTCCGCCGTCGTGCTGTGGGGCGTTGCGTACGTTGAAGCGCTGCCGTAACCGGGCACGAGAGCCTTCACCTCATCGAGTGGTGAGAAGTTGCAGGTTTACGGGCAGTTTCGCTGCATCTTCTCACCACTCGACGCGGCGTCCCGGTTTCGGCCCCGGCGCGACGCCGAGTGACGTCGGCGCTCCCCGGGAGCCGCAGGGGCTGCGGACGCGCTCCCGGTCTCGACCCTCGAGCGACGTCGGCGCTCCCCGGAGCCGCCGGGCCCCCACCGCGTACCGGTTTCGGCCCCGAAACCGCATCAGGCCGCGCGGATTCCGGTCGATTGTGGCCCATCCGCTAAACTTGGCGGGTAAGAGCCCCAAATACTCCATCCGGAGTGAGGGGCGTTCTCATGCGCGGCAGCGGCTCCTTGATGTGCAGTCTGTCCGGGGCTTCCGCCGCATCGAATGGGGGAGGATCCCATGCCAGCAATTGTGATCGTCGGAGCCCAGTGGGGCGACGAAGGAAAAGGCAAGGCTACCGACCTGCTCGGCGGCCGCGTGGATTACGTGGTTAAGCCGAACGGCGGCAACAACGCCGGGCACACCGTCGTCGTCGGCGGGGAGAAGTACGAGCTGAAGCTGTTGCCGGCCGGCATCCTGTCCCCCAACGCCACTCCGATCATCGGCAACGGCTGCGTGGTCAACCTGGAGGCCCTCTTCGAGGAGATCGACGGGCTCGAGGCCCGCGGCGCGGACACCTCGCGGCTGCGCGTCTCCGCCAACGCACACCTGGTGGCTCCGTTTCACCAGACCATGGACAAGGTGACCGAACGCTTCCTGGGCAAGCGCGCGATCGGCACCACCGGCCGCGGCATCGGCCCCGCCTACATGGACAAGGTGGCCCGGCTGGGCATCCGCGTGCAGGACGTGTTCGACGAATCGATCCTGCGGCAGAAGGTCGAAGGCTCGCTGCGGCAGAAGAACGAACTGCTCGTCAAGGTCTACAACCGCCGGGACGTGCACGTCGAGGAGGTCGTGGAGTACTTCCTCTCCTTCGCCGAGCGGCTGCGCCCGATGGTCATCGACTCCACCTACGTGCTGAACAAGGCGCTGGACGAGGGCAAGGTCGTGCTGATGGAGGGCGGCCAGGCAACGTTCCTGGACGTGGACCACGGCACCTACCCGTTCGTGACCTCCTCCAACCCGACCGCCGGCGGCGCGTCCGTGGGCTCGGGCATCGGCCCCACCCGGATCAACCGCGTCGTGGGCATCATCAAGGCGTACACCACCCGCGTGGGCGCCGGGCCGTTCCCCACCGAGCTGTTCGACGACATGGGCGAGTACCTGCAGAAGAAGGGCGGGGAGTTCGGCGTGAACACCGGCCGGCCGCGGCGCTGCGGCTGGTACGACGCCGTGCTGGCCCGCCACGCCGCCCGGGTCAACGGCTTCACCGACTACTTCGTAACCAAGCTGGACGTCCTCACCGGCATCGAACAGATCCCGGTCTGCGTCGCCTACGACGTGGACGGCATCCGGTACGACGAAATGCCGATGACCCAGACCGAGTTTCACCACGCCAAGCCGATCTTCGAGTACTTCGAGGGCTGGACCGAGGACATCACCGGCGCCAGAACGCTGGAAGACCTGCCCGAGAACGCCCGCAACTACGTGCTGGCGCTCGAAAAGCTCTCCGGCACCCGGTTCTCCGCCATCGGCGTTGGCCCCGACCGCGACCAGACCATCGTGGTGCGGGACCTGATCAACGAATAGCAGGACCAACGACGGCGGTGCGTCCGCTTCAGCGTCGGACCGTCACCGCTGGATGACGACGCCGGGGCGCGGGCAGTGATGTCCGCGACCCCGTCGCATCCCCGCCTTCCCAGCCCCTTTCAGGCCGTTGAAACCTTTCGCCACACCGCGCGTGATGGGTTAGACTCGTGGGCAACACGGGAGTCCGGTGAGCCGGGCTGAGAGGAAACTTCTCAAGTTTCGACCGTCGAACCTGATCTGGATCATGCCAGCGCAGGGACGTTGACTCTTTACTACCCGTGCCCCGTTTAACAAACCTAAGGGCGCGACATGCGAACATCAGACTCGATCGTCACAGCGACGAACACCCCCACTGCTGCCGTCGGCAGCGACAAGTTCACCGCCACTCCCCGCGAGTTCGGCGTGGGAGCGAGATTGACCCTGGCGGTCATGGCCGACAACTACGCCGACGTCATCCTGACGGCACTGGACCAGGCCGACTCCACCGGCCTCGACGTGCAGACCGGCAAGGTGAGCACCTACCTGACCGGCGCCGAGCAGGATGTGCTGCGCTACCTGAGCCAGGTCATTGCCGCGGCGGGACGCACCGGGGCGCATGTCTCGGCCTCCGTGCTCCTGTCCCGGGGCTGCCCGGGCGGGGTCAGCTGCGAGATACCCGAGGGCGGCGCGGCCCTGTACTCCGAGATCCCGGAACTGGAACCCACGGGAATCGAGGCCGCGGCCGACTGGTCGCTTTATCCCCTTGCCGACGGCGGTACCGGCGGCGCCTCGGCGGACCACATGCGCGATATCTACGCCGCCATCGACTACGCAAAGTCCACGGGCGTCGCGGTGCAGGCGGAGCATTTCGTCACCCGCCTGGACGGCGACGTCGCCCAGGTGCTGCAGACCATTGCCGCCGGCTGGATCCGGGTGGGCCGGTCCGTCCAGCACGTGACGACCCACGCCACGCTCTCCATCAACAGCCCCAGCGCCTCCTGAAGCGGAAGGACCCGTCATGCCATCATCGTCGTCGCAGCAGCATGCCCTCCCGCGCGGTGCCTGGACCCTGAAGGACCTCGTCCTCCTGGTTGTCCTGGGCGTCGTCTTCGGTTTCCTCTACTGGGTCTTCGTCCAGGCCTGGACCGCCCTGTCCCTGCTGATGGGTCCGGCCGGAGACCTGTCGCAGCACTTCCTGGCCGGAAGCTGGCTGCTGGTGGCTCCGATCGCCATCGCCATCGTCCAGCGTCCCTTCGCCGGTGTCCTGGCCGAGGTTTTGGCCTCAGTGATAGAGGTGGTGTTCCTCGGCTCCGCCGTCGGTCCGCTGTTGTTCGTCGCGGCCGCCATCCAGGGCGTTGGCAGTGAGATCCCGTTCGCGGCCACCCGCTATCGTTCCTACGGCTGGCTTACCTACGCCCTGTCCGGGCTGTTCGGCGCGGGCCTGGTCTTCTTCTATTCGGCCTTCCGGTCCGGCTGGTACGGCCAGGACTTGTTCTGGACCCGCCTGGTCATCCACCTGATCTCCGGGGTGATTCTGGGCGGGCTACTGGGCAAGATCATCGTCGACGGGCTGGCGAAGACCGGCGTGGTGGATAACTTTGCGATTGGCCGCGCCCGGCTGGGCACAACCGATGCGCGCCGCTGACCCGGTCCTGGAGCTCGATGACGTATCCGTAGGCTTCCCCCGGCGGGACACGGCCGTGCTGCGCAACATCACGCTGCGGCTTGGGCCCGGGGAACACCTGATCGTGTTCGGGGCTTCCGGGTCGGGAAAGTCCACCCTGCTGCAGGCGGCCACGGGGGTGGTCCCGCACTCGGTGGTCGCCACCCTGGCCGGCACGGTGTCGGTGAACGGGGTGGCCACCACCGATTCCTCGGTCGCCGAGCTTTCCCGGCACGTCGGCGTGCTGGCCCAAGATCCCTCCTCCGGGGTCTGCCTTCCCGACGTCGAACAGGAGCTGGCGCTGCCGCTGGAGAACCGCGCGGTGCCTCCCGAGGAGATATCCGCACGGATCGACGCCGCGCTGGCCTCCGTTGGTGCCGCCGGCCTGCGCGGCCGCCCGACAGCCCAGCTGTCCGGCGGAGAAGGCCAGCGGGTGGCGCTGGCCGCGAGCCTCATCGCCGAACCGGACCTGCTGCTGCTCGACGAACCTACCTCCATGCTGGACCCGGCAGGCCTGGCCGCGGTGCGGGACGCCGTCAGCGCTGCCACGGCCGCCTACGGGCCGGCAGTAGTGCTGGTCGAACACCGGCTGGACGACTACGCCGGGGTGGCCGGCATAGCGGGCCTGCCGCGCCGGGCGGTCGTCCTGGGCGACGCGGGCCAGGTCCTGGCCGACGGCGCGACCGCCGACGTGCTGGGGGCCCACGCCGTCCAGCTGAACGCGGCCGGATGCTGGCTGCCGCTGGAGACGGAATTGCTGGCCGTCACCGGCCGGCCCGGCGGCCTCGGC
>NZ_JBNHGL010000093.1:0-10467 GCF_059091245.1 Arthrobacter sp. Y3225116 | reverse complement strand
AGCCGGAGCCCAGCGCCTCGGCCGCGGTTTCCATGGCGGCGGTGGCGGCCGCGGCACCGGTGCGGCGGTCGAGGTAGGCGGCGATGGTCTCGCCGGGAATCCGTTCGTGTTCCTGCGGCAGCCAGCCGACAAAGGCGTCCGAGGGCGCCGTGCTCACCGACCCCGCCAGCGGTGCGTCCGCGCCTGCCAGGATCCGGAGCAGCGTGGTCTTGCCGGCACCGTTGGCGCCGACCACCCCGACGACGTCGCCCGGCGCGACGGTCAGGTTCAGGTTGGAGAACAGGGTGCGGTGGCCGTGGCCGCCCGAGAGGTCCTTGGCCACCAGCGTTGCAGTCATGCCTACCAGTCTAGAGAGCGGCGGCGGGTGGTCCGGACCGCGCCGGCTCCGGGGCGGGAAACGGTGGAGTCTGCCGGCCTGGCCCGCGCCGCCTCCACGGCGGGGAACCGTGGAGCCTGCCGGCCCGGCCCGCGACCGGCGGGGAAGGGCGTGGGCGCCGGCTGGCTATGCTGGAGAAGTCGCGTCGCAGCGCCTGGGGCGGACAGAGCCCGGCCGCATGCGGCGCCGGATTTGTTGAACAAGCGCGAAGGCGGGATGCAGATGTCAGGGATAGTGGCTGCCCACGGGGAGTTCGATGCGACAGCGGGCGAACGGATGCTGGACCGGTTGGCACACCGTGGGCCGGACGGATCGGGGTCGCGCCGGGTGGGCAATTCCTGGCTCGGCAGCCGGCAGCTGGCCATCGTCGATCCGGAGAACGGGCAGCAACCCCTGGCCGGCCGCGACGGCGACGCGTGGCTGGTGGGCGACGGCGAGATCTACAACTACCGCCGGATCCGCGACCGGCTCGGGCATGAGGGTTTCCGGACCCGCTCCGATCTGGAGGCCGCGCTGCGGCTGTACGAGGAGCTCGGCGTGGCCGCCTTCGAGAAGCTCTGGGGTCCGTTTGCCCTGGTGGTCGCGGGCGATGACGGGCGGTTCGTCGCGGCCAGGGATCTGCTCGGATTGTCCCCGTTGTACTGGGCGCGCCGCGGCGAAACCGTGCTGTTTGCCTCCGAAATGAAGGCGTTCGACGACGAGTGGCGGCCTTTCGTGGAGCCGTTTCCGCCGGGCCATGCCTGGACGCCGGAGGACGGCCTGATGGCGGGGCCCGTCTTCCCGGCGGGCGCCCCGGTGCTGCTCAAGAGCCGGCGGCCGGACGAGGATCCGCCGCAGTGGGTCTTCGATGCCCTGCGCGACACCCTGGTCCGGGCGGTGGAGCGAAGCCTGGAGGCCGACGTTCCGGTGGGCGTCCTGTTGTCCGGCGGGGTGGACTCCAGCATCGTCACGGCCGTGGGGGCCCGCAAGGCCGCCGAGCGCGGGAAGGTTCTCAAGACGTTCGCCGTCGGCCTGGAGGGCAGCGCCGACCTGCTCGCCGCCCGGGTGATGGCGGCCGCCGCGGGGACCGAGCACCACGAGCTGGTCTACACCGCAGAGGATGCGGTCGCGCTGGTACCGCAGGTGATCGCGGAGCTTGAATCCTTTGACCCGACGCTGGTGCACAGCGCGGTGCCGAACTTCCTGGTGTCCCGGCTGGCCGCCGAACACGTGAAGATTGTGCTGGTGGGCGAGGGAGCCGACGAGCTGTTCGCCGGCTACTCGCATTACGGCCGCCACGACTCCGGCGAGGCGCTGCACGAGGATCTGCTGGAGACCATCGAAGGCATGCCCATCGGGGGACTGCAGCGGGTGGACCGGGTGGCCGGCGCCAACGGGATCGAACCGCGGTTGCCCTTCCTGGACCTGGACATGGTGGAACTGGCCTTGGCGTTGCCGCCGGCGTGGAAACTGACCGGACCGGAGCGGCCGGCCAAATGGCTGTTGCGCAAGGCCTTCGACGGGATGGTTCCGCACGAGGTGCTCTGGCGGCCGAAGGAGCAATTCGGCGAGGGCACCGGCATGAACGATGTGCTTCGCGAACACTTCGAAGCCTCGGTCAGCGAAGCCGAGCTCGAGCAGGAGGCCGGCGTGCTGGATCCGCCGGTGCGGACCCGCGAGGAACTCGCTTACTACCGCATCTTCGCCGCTGCATTGCCGGGGATCGATGCGCAGAAGACGGTCGGACGTTTCGCGGAGGCCTGAGACGCGGGCGGTTTCGGGGAGGCCCGGGACTGCCGGCGGTTCGGTAGGCCTGAGACGGCCAGCGGCCGCCGGTCGTGGTGACCGGCGGCCGCTGGCCGTTCTGCGGTGGCAAGGTGCGGTGGCTAGCCCACCAGGCCCTGCTCCTGCAGCCACTCCTCGGCGACGTCGCGGGGATCCTCGCCGTCGTTATCCACCCGGCCATTGAGCCCGGTGATGACTTCATTGGTCAGCGCGGCGCTGATCGGTGCCATGATCTCCGCAATGGCCGGGTACTCGTCCAGGGTTTCCTGGCGCAGGGTCATGGAGCCCTGGTACGGGACGAAGAATTCCTTGTCGTCCTCCAACACGGTCAGGTCGTTAAAGATGACCCGGGCATCGGTGGAGAAGACCTCGCCGAACTGGCAGGATCCGCCGACCTGTGTGTAGATGAGGTTCAGGTCCAGCTCCACTATCTTGCCGAACTCGAAACCGTACGCCTTCTCCAGGCCGGGGAGCCCGTCGTCGCGGTTGATGAACTCGCTGGCGGCGCAGACGGCAGCCTGGTCCGGGTTCTTCTGGATGAACGCGGCGGCTTCGGTCATGTTGGTGATGCCTTCGGCCTCCGCGAACTCCTTCTTCGCGGCGATCCGGTAGGTGTTCTCGAACGGCGCCGGTTCCAGCCAGGCGACGCCGTTCTCCGCGTCTTCCTTCGCGACGGCGCCGTAGAGGTCTTCCGGCACGTCCTCGGTGGTGTGGCCGAGGACATTGACCCAGCCGGTTCCGGTGTAGTCCCAGTAGAAGTCCACCTGGCTCGACTGCAGGGCCTCGCGCACGGTCGCGCTGCCGGAGATGCCTGTCTTGTCCTCGACGGTGGCACCGGCATCCTCGAGCGCGACGGCCGCGATCTGGGCAAGCAGGATGGATTCGGTGAATTCCTTGGAGCCCGCCGTGAAGTGCGCGCCCGCAAGCTCGCCGTCGCCAGTCGCCTCGGCTGCGTCGCCGCCGCCGCAGGCCGTCAGCAGCAAGGCCACTCCGGCGCCAAACGCGGCGAACGCCGTCTTCCGTGAACTATTCGCTTTCATCATTCCTCTTTCGTCATGCAGGGGATGGCCTAGAGCCCTTTCGGGCGCAGGAAGTCTTCGGCGATGCTCGCCAGGTAGTCGATCAGCAGTGCCAGCACCGCCGTCAGCGCGGCGCCGACAATCTGGACCAGCACGCGGTTGGTGGACAGCCCGGCCACGATGATGTCCCCGAGTCCGCCCGCGTTGATGTAGGTCACCAGGGTGGCCGTACCCACGTTGATCACCAGGGCGGTGCGAACGCCGGCCAGCATGATCGGCACCGCGAGGGGAAGTTCGAGCCGGCGCAGGACGCCGAACTTGGAGATGCCCATGCCCCGCCCGGCTTCCAGCACGGATTCGTCGACCTGCTCCAGGCCCACCATGGTGTTGAGCAGCACCGGGATGATGGCGTAAAGCACCAGGCCCACGATGGCGGCCTGGAAACCCAGGAACAGAAACGCCACGGCCAGCAGGACAAGCACGGCGATGGTCGGAACCGCCTGTCCCAGGGTCAGCAGGGTAATCAGGTAGGGGCGCACCCGGCGCATGGCCGGGCGGGTGAACAGGATGCCCAGCGGCACCGCGATGACCAGGGTCAGCAGCGTCGAGACCGCGGTCAGCTGCAGGTGCCGGCCCAGGGCGGCGGCCAGGTTGGCCGGGGCCAGGGCGCGCGCCTCGATGCTGTCCAGTTCCTGCGAGCCGACGTACAGGTACAGCGCCAGGCAGGCCAGCGCCAGGATGGCCGGCACCAGCAGGTAACCGGTCAGGCTCCGGCGCCGCGTCCCGGCCGGTGGTTGGACGGCAACGTCTTGGTCGTGCACCGGGTGTGGTGCGGCAGCGGCCACGTCAGCCACCCGCCTGTACGGCTTCGGCCACCTCGCCCAGCCCGGCCCGGGCTCGAGCGACCGCCGTGTCCCGCATGGCGCGGATGGCCTCATTGATCTGTTCGATGTCCACCACGCCTTGGTAGACACCGTGCGAGTCCACCACGATCGTCACGCTGTAGCGGGCGGTGATCAGTTCGTTCAGCGCATCGGACAGCGTAGCCCTCGGTTCCAGGATTGCTTCCGGCGGCAGGCCCACCTCGTCCAGCGCGCGCGTACCTGCCCGGTGCAGATCGTCCGCACCCACCCAGCGGCGGGGCCGCCCGGCATGGTCAAGCACCAGGAGCGCCGAGCGGTCGCTGCGCCGCAGCTGTTCCAGCGCGTCCTCGGCCGGGGTGTCCAGCCGGACGGTCGGCCACTGGGTCAGCTCGATATCGGCCACGCGGCTGAGGTTCAGCCGCTTTAGGGAGGCGCCGTTGCCGATGAAGTCGGAGACGAAATCATTGGCAGGGGCGGTCAGGATCTGCTCCGGGGTGTCGTATTGGGCAATCCGGGAGCGGTCCTGCAGGATGGCGATCCGGTCGCCCATCTTGATCGCTTCATCAATGTCATGGGTGACGAACACGATGGTCTTGCGCACCTCCGACTGCAGGCGCAGGAATTCGTTCTGCAGCCGGTCCCGGGTGATCGGGTCGATGGCCCCGAACGGTTCGTCCATCAGCATCACTTCCGGGTCTGCGCCCAAGGCACGTGCCACCCCGACCCGCTGCCGCTGTCCGCCGGAGAGCTCCTTGGGGTAGCGGTTGCGGTAGGTCGACGGCGGCATGTTGACCATGTCCAGCAACTCGTCGACCCGTGCGGAAATACGCTTGGTGTCCCAGCCCAACAGCTTGGGCACGGTGGCCACGTTTTCGCCGATGGTCATGTGCGGGAACAGGCCGACTTGCTGAATGACGTAGCCGATGCGGCGGCGGAGCTGGTCCGGGTCGGTGGTGGTAACGTCCTCGCCGTCCAGGATGATCCGGCCGGAAGTGGGCTCGATGATCCGGTTGATCATCTTCATGGTGGTGGTCTTGCCGCATCCCGACGGGCCGACCAGCACCACGATCTCGCCCTCGTAGATGTCCAGGGTCAGGTCGTCAACCGCGTTGTCCTTCTGCCCGGGAAACCTCTTGGACAGGTTCTGTAAGCGGATCTTGACCGGCCTGGGCTGGGGGGTCTGATGGTCGGATACGGTCATCGGATTCCTTTGGAGGTAGTCAGCTTGCGGACGGTATGGAAGAGCAGGTCGAACAGGATGGCGAGGACAATCACGCCGAGGGTTCCGGCCAGGACCATGTTGACGGCCACCGGCGTGCCTACCCGGGCCAGGCCGGTGAAGATCAGCTCTCCGTAGCCCGGGCCCAGGACGATCGCGCCGATGGCAGCGATGCCCAGCAGGATCAGGGTGGTGACGCGGATGCCGGTGATGATCACCGGCCACGCCAGCGGCAGTTCAATCCTGAGCAGCCGCTGGGTACGGCTCATGCCCATGCCCTTGGCCGATTCCACGATGGCAGGATCCACTTCGCGCAGGCCGGTGATGGTATTGCGGACGATGGGCAGCAGGCCATACATGGTGAGGGCGACGACGACGGGCAGCGCGCCCAGGCCCAGGGGGCCGATGAGGAGGATGAACAACGCGAAGGAGGGGACGGTCAGGAAAGCACCGGTGACCGCGAGGACCGTTTCGCGCGGCCGTTCGTGCCGATAGGTCGCGATGCCCAGGCCGACCCCGATCACGGTGGCGAGCGTGACCGAAACGCCCACGAGGACGGCATGCTCGATGCCCATTTCCAGCATGTCGTCGGCGCGTTTCGCGAGAAACTCGAAAAAGTTCACACGTTCCTTTCTGCAACCTCTGCCGGGAACAAGACACGGAGAGACCGAGGCTGGTGTGGTTTCTGTTGCCGATGTGGCAGATGCTACGACTGCCCGTAACTATAGTTGATTCCGGCTCGTGGATGCCCATCGGGCTGCCGGCAGCGGGCCGCCGCGGTCGGTCAGTCGCGGATCCGGACGGCGGTTTCGCGCAGGAACTGGTCCACGCGTGTGTAGGCGTCGCGGGTGAGCGCCTTCCACAGGCGCATCGCCAGTTTCGGGTCCTGCTCCTCCAGTTCTTCGATCGCCTCCGAGGACAGCACCATGAGTTCCACCGGGCCGTCCGCCTTCTCGGTGGTTTCCTGCCGGTCTTCGCTGCCCAGCGCGAGTTCGCCGAACGTCATGCCGGCGCTGAGCGTGCTCAGCTTGACCCGCCGTCCCTCGGAGTCGGCGGCGATGGTGCTGATCCGGCCGGAGACAATGAAGTACACCCCGCCAAACCGTTGGCCGACCCGCCGGACGATCTCGCCGTCCTCGTACTTCGCGGGCTCCATGCGTTCCACCAGGGCGACGATTTCGTCCGGGTGCAGGGTGCCCAGGGCCAGCGACTGCTCCACGGGAACCGACGTGGGCACGCCCAGCGGATCCCCGTAGCGGGCGATGAGGCGGTTCTCGGAGAACTCGACGGCACCGGTGCGGGTGTCGAAAACCGGCACGGGCCGCCCGGTATCGGCGAAGACGTTGGCGAGCCTGTCCTCCGGATCGATCAGCAGCAGTTCACGGTTGTCCGCGGCCAGGATCTCCTCCAGGCGGGCGAACATGCGCAGGGCCACGCCGCCCACTTCGTCGACGCGCCGCAGGTCCAAAACCACCAGCTCGACGTCGTCGGGGAGCGAGCTGATCTCCCGGACCATCGATTCCGTACCGGCAAACAGCAGGTCACCGTTGAGCTCGATCAGCTGCGCGCGATGGCCGTTCTCCCGCAGCACCTCGGCCGACTCGTCCGTGCGGCGGATACCGGAAGGAACGTCGGTGATGTCGTAGCTGGCGCGGATCGCGGAACGCCCCGCACGCGCGGAGCGCACGAAATGCATCTCCATGTCCTCGGACAGCCGGCGGCTCACGGCGATCCCGCGGACCGACCCGCCGTGGTCGTCCAGCGGCGGGGAGAACACCGCGAGCCCGACCTGCCCGGGAAGCACCGCCAGGGTGCCCCCTCCCACCCCGGACTTCGCCGGCATCCCCACGTTGGTGACCCAGTCTCCGGCGTCGTCGTACATGCCCGACGTCATCATGACCGACAGCACCCGTTCCACCGGTCCGATGTCCATGACGTGGTTGCCTGTGACGGGATTGGTGCCTCCGTTGGCCAAGGTCGCGGCCATGATGGACAGGTCCCGGCAGGTCACCTGCACCGAGCACTGCCGCAGGTAGTTTTCCAACGCGGTGGTGGGGCTGTCCTCGATGATGCCGAACGAGCTCAGCAGGTAGGCCAGTGCGTGGTTGCGGTCGCTGTTGCGCAGCTCGGCTTCGAACACCCTCGGGCTGCTCTTCAGTTTCCGGCCGGCGAACTCGGAATACGTGTTCAGGATCCGTTTGATCGCGGACCTGCCGCCGGAGCCCTTGATCATCCCGGTGACCGCCAGCGCGCCCGCGTTGATCATCGCGTTGGCCGGCCGCCCGGTGCCGGCGGCGAGGGAGATCTCGTTGAACGGGTCCCCGGAGGGCTCCACATCCACCTTTTCGTCCACCGCGTCGAAACCAAGCTCGGCCAGCGCCAGCGCGTAGCTGAACGGCTTGGAGATCGACTGCAGCGTGAATTCCTTGCGCGTGGTGCCCACCTCGTAGACGTAGCCGTCCACGGTAGCCAGGCAGATCCCGAAGTCGTCCGGATCCACTACCGCCGAGGCAGGACCAACCAGATACGGCGTGCCGCCGCGGAGTTCGGAGATCTCGGCGTGCAGGGTGCGCAGGTAGCTGTCGATCGGCGATTCCATATCACCAGCGTAAGCGGGCGGACGGCGCGCCCCGGACAGCCGCCCGGGCCGGCCTACGCCTCATCGCGCCATCGGGCCAACGCGCGATCCGACTACCGCGCGATGGGGCTACCGCGCAATCCGACTGCCCTGCGGCGCGATGGTCAGGGAGGCGACCTCTTCCAGGTCCGGGTGCAGATCGTCGCCGCCGTGCACCACGCCCTTTTCCCACCAGATCTTCAGGCCGTCGGGGGAGTCCTCCAGGCTGGCCAGGTTGTTGTCGAACCATGGCCGCATGTGGCTCTTCCAGGTGAACGGCGGATTTGGGACCTTCGCGCCGCGGGCTACGAGCGCGCCGACCGGAGCGGCGATGCCATAGGACATGGCGGCGGTGAAATAGCGCAGGAACCGGGGCAGCGGGTTGCGGACGGGCGAGCAGACGACCTGGACGATCCGGCTGCCCGAGTCGCGCACCACCTCCGTCACGTAGGAGAAGTGCACGTCGCCCGAGAGGAAGGTGACGGTCTCCGGCGCCGGTCCGCGCCCGCCGTCGGCCACCTCCTGCACCACGCCCGCCACCTCGTGGAAGGTGCGCTGGAAGGCTGCCCAGTGCTCCAAATCCACGGCCCGCCGCAGCAGTTCGCCGGCGGCCGCCGGCAGCTTGCCCCAGGCGCCTTCGCTGAGGGCCTCGTTCCACGACTCGATGTGGTGCAGGCCCTTGGGCAGCAGGAACGGCAGCGAGGTCCCGATCAGCAGGTGCTTGAAGCCGCCCTGGAGCTGGCTGTCCAGCCAGGCCATTTCTTCCTCGTCCAGCAGCGTCCGCCGGTCCGGCTGCAAGTCACGGGCCGCGCGCGAGTCGAGCACGACCAGCCGTGAACCGCCGATGTCGCGGGTGAAGCTCCAGCGGTAGGTGTCCGGCTGCCGGTCCGCCCGTTCCGCGAAGGCTTCCAGCGCGTCGCTGAGGTCCGGTTCGCCGTCGCCCGGATGGTTCACCACCTGCTGCCACAGTTCGTCCTCGGCACGCTGCTCCGGGGACAGGTTGCCCAGATGCTGGTAGACCCAGTAGGACGCGAGGCCGGCGACAATGCGGCCATGCCACCAGGGCTTCTTTTCCATCTGCCGCCGCCAGGTCAGCGAGGCGTTCCAGTCGTCGCGGATGTCGTGGTCGTCGAAGATCATCGCACTGGGCAGCGTGGACAGCAGCCATCGGTTGGCGCCGTCCGACCACGCGAGCATGTACAGGTGGGCGTATTCCGCGTAGTCCTTCAGCTCTTCGCCGGGCGGTTCCTTGATATTGCGGCGGGCGCGGATGAACTCCTGCATCGCCTCGGAGGTCGAGTCAGCATAGACCTGGTCGCCGAGGAAGAGCAGCAGGTCGGGCCAGCCGGGTTCCGTCCCGTCGGGTGCCTCGCCGGTCGCGTCCCCGGTCCCGGTGCCGGCCTTGTCCCCGGGCCGGGCCGCGCCGTCGGCACGGTGCAGCGCGTATGCCCGGAGCGCGTCCACGCCGTGCTGCCTGTTGCCGGTCGCGTCATGCTCGACGCTGGTGCGGCAGGACCCAAAGGCCAGCCGGAGCGGGCGTCCGGGCGTGAGGGTGCGGATCACGGGTGACGGGTACGGCGAGTCCGGTTCCGGCCAGGCCGGCATGCCGTCAACCTCCACCCGATAAGGTGTCACGCTGCCTGGCTCCAGCCCCTCGGCCTCGACCAGCGCGTAATGGTGGCCACGCACGGAGAACGTGCCTGCCTGCCAGCTGCGCCCCTGGACCACGACGGCGACGGTGGCGGCTTCGCGGGTTTCCACCCAGATGCTGGCCGACGTCTGGTCCACATAGCGCAGCATCGGGCCAAGTACCAGCGGCGATGCGGTCATGAATCCTCCTGCCTGTCCCGACAGAACGGTGTTCCCTTGCGCAACTCTGCCACTATCGCCCGCCTGCGGAAAGAGCCCGCTGCGGAGGATCCCTTTTCGCCGCGGGCATCGCCGCCGTCATTCCCGGGGCCGGGCGGCGGGGTGGAGGCGGCCGACGAAGGCGGCCAAGCAGCGTCGGAAGGCGGCCGGTCAGCGCTCCGGTGACAGGAGGGGCGGCAGCGTCGGAAGACGACCGGTATCGGGGACGGGCGCGTCCTGCTTTTCCTTCGGGGCGCCCTTGCCGGGATTGCCGTCGCGCTGGCCCAGGGACGGATCCGGCAGTCCGCCCTCCAGCGGCGGCACCGCGGGGAGCGCGTCCCCGGACGGCTTGCCCGACGGGCGTTTGGCATCCTGCCCGGCAGCATCCTCGGTACCAGCCGCCCGCTTCGCCTCGTGCCCGGGCTGCGGCGCGGGGGCAGCAGGATGTGCCGGGGCAGCGGGAGCGGCCGGCGAATCGGTGCCGGTGTCGGCCGAGCCGGAGCCGCCTTCCTCAATCGTGATCTCGCCCGTAACGGCCGGGACGTGGGCGGGGGCTCCGGGCACGGAGTGGATTCGGGGAGCTTCCTGGCCGGTGCCGGACGGGGCGAGGAAGCCCACGACGTGCCGGACGGCCTGGTCCGCGGCTGCCCGGAAGTCGGGGTTGGCGGCCGCGACGCCGGACACTCCCAGCCCGGTGGCGACCACCGCGGCCGTGAGGACAAGGGCGCCGCGCACCGTGCGGCGTCGCCGCAGCGGTACGA
>NZ_JBNHGL010000092.1:0-10533 GCF_059091245.1 Arthrobacter sp. Y3225116 | reverse complement strand
CACCGCCGGCGGCGCCCTCGGAGTCGCCGCCGCCGCCGAATCCGTAGTAGACCATGGCCACGGGCACCACGGTGTCGCCGCCCACCTGCAGCGGTTCTCCGTAGGTCCGGGCGACACCCAGGGACTTGAACTGCTCGGCCAGCCGCTCCGGCACGGACTGCCCGGCCGAAGTGCGCTGCCCCTGTCCGGTCGGCACGCGCTGTTCCTGTCCCCGGGAAGAGCCATTGGCGGGCGGGACGGGACCGGTTTCTGTTGGCATGGCCACATCCTAGTCCAGGCCGGGAGGGCGTCCACCGGCCCGGGCCGGGCTGAAGCTTTCACCCGGTGAGAAAGCCGAGCACGCCGCGGGCTTCGAGGTTAAGGGCGCGGCGCTTGACCCGGATGGCCAGCCGGTAATAGTCCACCAGCTGCTCGCAGAGTACCGGCCAGGTGCGGCCCTGCACCGAGTCGAAGGCGGCCCTGCCCAGCGCCCGCCGCTTGGTGTCGTCGCCCACCAGGTCCTGGACGTACCCGCGCAGCTGGTCCAGCTTCCCGGGCTGGTAGATCCAGCCGGTCCGCGAGGGATCGACCAGGTCCACCGGGCCGCCGCGGCCCACCGCGACGACGGGCACGCCGCTGGCCATCGCCTCCTGGATGGTTTGGCAGAACGTTTCCGATTCGCCCGGGTGGACAAAGAGGTCGAAGGAAGCCACATGCCGGGCCAGGTCGTCGCCGCCCTGGAAACCGGCGAAGTGGGCGCCGGGCAGCCTCTCCTGCAGCTCCTCCTTCAACGGACCCGAGCCGACCACCACCAGCCGCGTGCCGGGGAGGTCGGCCAACACGGCCAGGTCCTCCACCTGCTTCTCCGCCGCCAGGCGGCCCACGTAGCCGATGATCCGTTCGCCGCGCGGCGCCACGGACGCCCGCCAGGCGGCGTCGTGCTTATCCGGATGGAAACGGCTGGTGTCCACGCCACGGCGCCACAGGTGGACGCGGATGCCGCGGCCGCGCAACTGCTCCATGGCGAACGACGACGGCGCCAGGGTCAGGGTGGAGGCCTTGTGAATGTTCTCCACCCGCTGCCACAGCAGCTCCTGCAACCAGGGCGCGCCGTAGCGGGCCGCGTAGGCGGGCACCTCGGTCTGGTAGACGGAGACCGTGGGCAGGCCGAGCTGCTGGGCGGCCTGCACCGCACGCCAGCCCAGGATGAAGGGCGACGCCACGTGGACCACGTCCGGAGCAAAGTCCGCCAGCACCCGGCGGAGGCGTGCCACGGTTCCGGCCGCCACCCGCACGTTGGGGTAACCGCGCAGCGGGATGGACGGCAGGCGGTGGACCGGGTAGCCCTCCACCGTGGCCGGGGCAGTGTCCTCCTGCCAGGACGACGCGGGTGCGATCACCAGGACGTCGTCGCCGCGGCGGCGCAGGTGGGCGATGACCTGCAACAGCGACTGGGTGACCCCGTTCATGTGCGGAAGGAACGATTCGGCAACAATAGCTATCCTCACGCCGCCCAGCCTGCCCGCGGCCGGCGACCTGCAGGCAAGCACGCGTGATCGTGTCGGTGAACGGCGGCCTAACTCCGCTCTGGCAGGGTGGTCGGGTGACCATGGGACTCCTGGCGCTGATCACCGGCGCAATCTTCTTCGGTTCGGTGGCCCAGCGGATCGCGGGCATCGGGTTCGCGCTGCTGGTGGCGCCGATCCTGGCGATCCTGCTCGGGCCGCACGAGGGCATCATGATGATCAACATCTGCGCCGTCGTCTCTTGCGGGCTCATCGTGCCCCGGGTCTGGCAGGAGATTGACTGGAACCTGCTGCTGTGGTTGTCCGTGCCTGCCGCCGCCGGCACCGTTTTGGGTTCCTGGTTGGCGGTGCAGGTAACGCCCGCAGTGCTCTCTGCCGTGGTGGGAGGGGTGGTGATGGCCGGGCTGGCCGTGGCGGTAGTGTTGGGCCGTGCCCAAGTCACCGTTTCCGGGCAGTTGCCCAAGGTGCTCGCGGGTTTTGGTTCCGGGCTGACCAACGCGCTCGCCGGCGTGGGCGGCCCTACCGTCAGCGCGTACGCCATTCTGTCCCACTGGCCGCCGCGCCGGTTCGCTGCCACGCTGCAGCCATTCTTCCTGCAGCTGTGCATCATCACCGTCGGCGCGAAACTGGCGGTGGACCCGGGCAGCGTGCCGCATTTGGACTGGTGGATGTGGGCGGTGATCGTGCTGTCGATCATCATGGGCATCGTCGCCGGCGAACGGCTCGGCCGGCGGCTGCGGGACGAGCATGCCAGGACGGCAGTAGTCGTGCTTGCCTTTCTGGGAGCGGCGGGAGCATTGGCCAAGGGGCTGGCGGACTTGATGGCCTGAATCCGGTGTTTTTCCGGTATTCCGGGGTGCGCGAATAAGGGCTGGCTTTATTTCCCAAAGAGGGTATGGTCTTTAGCAAGACATCCCGCTTGAGAAAGAGGAGCACGAATGTCAGGTAAAACGCCGTCGCGCGAGAGTGCCAAGAAACAAGGCAGAAGCATCAAAGAAAAGCGTGCCGAAAAGCGTGAAAAGGCGGTTTTGGAGAACGAAACCATTCCCAAGCGGCGCAAGCGCTAGCACACCGGAGACCTACACCGTCCCTTGAGTCGACAGCCGTTGCGGCTTCGAGGCGGTCGGAGTGGTGATGTCGGACGAATCGTTGAAACACGGTTCTTGCAGACTGGCGGAGCCACGGAAAGAGTCCGCGGAATTTGTTTTCCTGCGTTGAATTTCCGTTGAGCAAATATCCGCCTGCGGGGCGGCCGGATTGATGTCAATGTCATCCGGCCGCCCATTCTATTGTCCAGCCCGGCTCAAAGCAGTATTGGTTGCCGCGCGACGGCGCACATCGCAGTGGACTTCTTCTTCGCGTACTGCTCGGTTCTTCGCGTACCGCTCGGTTCTTCGTGTACCGCTCGGATCGGTCAACGGCGCACCCGATAGCGCAGGTGAAGCACCCGGTTGCCCTGTATCACGGCGGGATCCTCCAGCAGGTGCTGGGCGGGAACCTTCCCGAAGTAGCGCTTGCCGGACCCGAACACGACGGGTACGACGTCCATGCGCACCTCGTCGACCAGGCCCGCGGCAAGCATCTGGCCGCCGACGTCACCGGCGGCGACCTCGACGACGCGGTCTCCTGCAAGCTCTTGCGCCTTGGCCATGGCTGCCTCGACGCCGTCGACGAAGTGAAACGGCGCCTCGGGGTCCCAGCCCTCGGGCTGCGGCCGGTGCGTCACGACGACGACGTGGTCGACCCCGCTCGGAGGCTTCCCGTCCCAGCCGTCCGTCAGGTCGAAGACGTGGCGGCCGACCAGTGTCACGCCGATCTGGTCCCAGTACGGCCGCGTGTAGTCGTAGGACGTCTGCGACACCTTCAACTCGCCGCTCTCGTCCAACGGGACGTCACCGTTGGACAACCAGTCGAACAGCGGTCCGGGCTGGTCATTCTCGTCCGCGACGAAGCCGTCCACCGACACCGAGCTGTACATGACCACCTTGCCCACGGGGCTCTCCTCTGCTTCGGGATGCCCCCACACTAGCGACTCGTGAGCTGGGTCTCCAGCAACAAGGCGGGAAACCGCAGCGACTCGAACCCGCTGCCTCAGCCCGGGCCGGCACCCGCTGCGTCGGCAGGACCCGCTTTGCGCACCGTGTGCCAATTGCCACGGCACCGAGTCGCTGAACGGGCACGGGCAGCCGGGCTGGCACGATAGAAGCAATGAAACTCACGTCGCGACCGGACGGTCAGGCCGGACTGCCGATGCCCCTGTGGCTGCAGGGTGTCTTCGAGTTCTTTCAGTGCGCCCTGCTCTCGGCCATCCTGGTGCTGCTGCCGCTGGTCGGTGTGTGGTTCGCGGACGGCTTCGACGACCGCAGCTTCGATTCGCTGGCGCGGCTCGGAGGCCAGGCATGGCTGCTGATCCACGGCGTCCCGCTGGAACTGGCCATCCAGACCGGCTCCAGTTCGGCGGAGACCCTGCGCGGCACGTTATCGCTGGTGCCGCTGGGACTCATGCTCGTGCCGTTCTTCCTCTCCTGGCGCGCCGGACGGCGTCTGGCGCGGGCGTCGTACACCGACCAGCTGTGGCAGGCGCTGGGCGGCGCGCTGGGAACGTACGCCGCGGCGGGAGCCGCAACCGCGTACATGGTGCGTACCGACGAAGTGGACATCTCCATGGTGGCCGGGGCGCTCGTCCCGCTGCTGCCCGCCGGTGCCGGACTGATCGTCGGCGCCTACCGGGAGGCCGGATCGTGGGGGCGCTTGATCGGCGTGGATGCCGCAGCCTGGGTCGCCCGCACCAGCCAGCACTCACGCTGGGCGGGATCGTACGTCTGGGCGGCGGTCCGCGCGGGGCTGTTGGCGGTGACGGCCGCGGTATCACTCTCGGCCTTGCTGCTCGCCGTGGATCTCGGGCTGCACTGGGCCGAGATCGTGGAAATTTACGAACAGCTCGGCGCGGGCATTATCGGCGGGGCCGTGCTCACGGTGGCGCAGCTTGGACTGGTCCCGAATCTCGTGGTGTGGACGCTGGCATGGTCCTCGGGGGCCGGCTTTGCCATCGGTTCCGGCAGTTCCATCGGTCCGCTGGCCACCACGGTGGGCCCGATGCCCGCGTTCCCGGTGCTGGGTGCGCTGCCGACGGGTGAGCTGTCCTATGGCCTCGCGGCCCTGGCCTTGCCCGTGCTTGCCGGGGTGCTGGCGGGATGGTGGTTCCTGCGCGAGGGCGAGAACCATTTCGACGAGTGGCTCTCCATCAAGATCCAAGCCCGCTGGTTCACCGCATCCGGCTCCACTATGGTCCTGGGCTTGTTCGTCGGGACTGTCGCCGGGGCCGCCACCGCCGGGTTGGTGTGGCTGTCCAACGGTTCGCTGGGGATCGGGCGGTTGACGGAGATCGGACCGGATCCGATCTGGACCGCCCTCTGGGTGGCGGGCGAAGTCGCCGTCGGCACCATGCTCGGCTATGCGGTGGCCCCTTGGCTGGAACGCGAGCCGGCCAAGTCCCGCAGCCGGAAGTAACCTACGGCCTCAGCAGGTCGTTCAGGTTCAGCAGCTCGTCTTCATAGGCGGCCAGGCATTCTTCACGGGCTGACTGCGTAACGGCCATCTGGTTGCAGGCCTCGAACTCGGCCGTCAGCGGCCAGAAAAGAACCTGCGCCAGCGTGGTCAGCAGGAAGAAGCCGCCGGCGCCGACGCCCAGTACGTAGGTGAGCCGGAGCGAGCCCGGCAGGCCGGCGCGCACCGCTTTGACCAGTCCGATCACGGCCACCACGATGCTGGCCACGGCCAGCGCGGGAGCCACGGCCTTCCAGGGGAGCGGGAGCGCCGTCGCCAGGAACGTGGAAGCCAGTAGCAGCAGCAGCACACGGATGAAAAGCCCCGCCGACTTGCTTTGTTCCTCGGTCGGCGCCGGGCGCGTGTTCTGCAACATGGGTTTAAGCCTAGGCGAGAGGGGCGCATAAAGTTGCTTTCATGCGCATTGTGGTCCTCGTTTCCGGCTCCGGCACCAATCTTCAGGCCGTTATCGACGCTATCGGCGACGGCCGCCTGAATGCCGAGATCGTTGCTGTAGGCAGCGACGTGCCCGGCTGCCGGGGCCTGGAACGTGCCGCCGCTGCCGGCATCGAGACGTTCACCGTGGCCCCCGGCGACTTCGCCAGCCGGCCGGAATGGAACCGGGCGTTGGAAGAAGCCGCCGCCGCCTTCCAGCCGGACGTGGTGCTGCTGGCAGGGTTCATGCGCATCCTCGACGCCGTATTTGTCGCCCGCTTCGAGGGCCGGCTGCTCAATACCCATCCGGCGTTGTTGCCCTCGTTCCCCGGCGCCCACGGTGTGCGCGATGCTCTTGCCCACGGGGTCAAGATCACCGGCGTGACGGTACATCTGGTCGATTCCGGGGTCGATACGGGACCCATTCTCGCCCAGGCCGCGGTTCCGGTGCTCGACGACGACACCGAAGAGTCCCTCCACGAACGGATCAAGGTGGAGGAACGCCAACTTCTGGTGCAGACCCTCGCCAACTTCGCCTAGCCTCGGCTGAACCACGACGTCGGTGCCTCACCGCCGAGCTCCGGCTCGCTTTTCCTGGCCCACACCGAGGCTAGGGAGGGCGTTGTCAAGGGACGGTTGACGTTTCGACGTGCCGCAGACCAAACCTGTGGAAAACCTCCGCATCCGCTGAGGCGTCTGGCTAGACTGACACGCACCTAGCGTCTAGCCGACCAGCACCGGGGGGTCTGAGTGAGCCAGCAGCTACCACTCTCAGCAGGAACGCGCGCTGCCCGTATCCTTGCCCCGCTCCTCGCAGCGGCTGCCCTCGCCCTATCAGGCTGCACCGGCTCAGCCGGAGCAGAGCCCTCCGCTCCATCCCAACCCGCTACATCGCCTCCAGCCAGCGAGACTCCGCCGCCGGTTCCAACCCCGTCAGCCGCGCCGACTTACAAACCTGCAACCGAGGAAGGCCCCGCGGAAAATGTGCCAGTGCCAGAACTCCCGGAAGCCGCCACAGAAAAGACTGCAAAGGGATTGACGGCGTTCTCGGCTTACTGGCTCGAAACAATGACATTCGCGTATGAAACTGGTGATTTGGGTCCAATGAAGGCCATCAGCGGCGAGGGCTGTACCGCCTGCAAAAAAGCAGGAGAGACTATCGAAAGCTCCTATAAGGATGGGGGATGGATGGTGGGTGGCAAACTCACCCCAGCTTCGAGTAAAACAAATTTCAAGAGGACTCCGGAGGGCGAATACCAGATCCTTTTCCAGCACAAGCAGGAAGGACTGGATGTCTACTCAGCGGATGGAACGCACGCCATCGAGTCTGACCCCGTCGATTCTTCCGTCATGATCATGATTGCCGTCTACTTAGACGGCCAGTGGGTGGCCAAGAATGTTGAGACGATCGGAAACTGAGATCAGACATGCAGAAGATAACTGGTGGCGTTGGTTGCGATCAGTTTTGTTTTGCCTCCTAATTGCTCTCATTCTTATTCTGCAATCAAATCCTTCTCATGCCACCCGAAGGGACGACATATCGCTTGGCAAGGATGGAGTGAGTTCTCAGTCATGGGTGCAGGATCCGGAGACTGGGATGTGGCATCGGGCAGTGAGCCATTTGGTATCCGACCCGAATGAATATCGCTTCGAGCCGCTTTGTTTGGAAGACAAGAGCCACCAAACCGCCCCTTGCTTAGAGCAGCGAGACCGATGCACAGGCGGGGAAGGTCCACGACTGGTGCAGTGGTATACAGGCCTTTCGGGAACTGACCGCTCAAGTTGGATGCCTCTCGGCAGTCCTGCATGTATCTATTCAGAGGATCCTGTCGATGTTCTTGAAGAAATTGCCTCGCGTATCCAGCATCAGTTTGAGCAACGGCCGGTGATAGCTGGAGAGGTCTTACTTCAGCCGAATGAGCACACACTGAGAGGAGCTCACACAAATATCTACGCTGTGGCCCACGAGCAGATCTTCGAACTCAATATGCTCGGACAAGAAGTCGTTATCAGGGTTGAGCCCGTGGGCTATGCATGGACTTACGGGGACGGGAGCGGGTTTGGTCCGGTCACAACTCCAGGCGGACCGGTGCCGCTGGATCGCTGGGGCGAGCAGACGGCGACGAGCCACATCTACCAACAGACGGGGGACTTTCAAATCCTCCTGACTACTACTTTCAGGGGTTATTACTCTGTGAATGGCGGCCAGGAGATCCCAATTCCCAACGCTGCTGATTTCCGTTCCGCACCTGTTGCAATCAGCGTCTGGCGATCGGTGGTCAATAACTACGCAGATAATTGCCTTGAGAATCCCGAGGGTGCGGGGTGTTAGCCAGAAGCCATTTAGGTGCTGTGATATGCAGCACTTGAAGCACTTTTTCAGGCTTTCGAGCCTGCCCCGCCGATAGGGTATGTGACGGTGCTGACGCCGCCGAGACGAGCGGCAAAGGCCTCGCACACCGTTATTCCAGGGGAGAGCATGAAGAAGTTGATGATGTCCGGCGCCATGATGGGCGTGGCGGCAATTGCACTTGTCGGCTGTGGCAGCGAAGCCGGTGCTGACAAGCCGGCCGATAGCAACAAACCGGTAGCAGCTACCACCGAAGCGCCGGCGCAAAACGTGCGGACTCCGGAGAAGAACGACCGGATGGCCGAGGACTCGGCCGAAGGCCTGGCGTCCTTCACGTACTACTACTTTGACGCCAAGAATTACGCGGTTCAGACCGGTGACGCAGATCTGATGCGTGCAGTCGCCGCGGATTGCACAAGCTGCATGGCAGAGGCTGACGCCCTCGAGGCTGTTTACGCGGACGGTGGCTGGATTGCCGGCGGCCAGCCGAAGGCGCTGAACGTCGTGGCGTTGGATGAGGCCACGGACGACGAGGGCAATCTGAGCGCGGTGGTTCCGTTCATGGAAGATGCCCGCATCACCTTGGACAAGGACGGCCAGACCGTCGAGACCAAGGAATGGGATTCGGACGGAACCACTCTGACCGTGACTGCCAACTACGCCGACGGCGCGTGGTCGATGGTGTCGGTCGAAGAGACGCCGGACGCCGAGATCCCGGAGTAAACCGCGGTCGGATCTTAGGCTCGTGCGCCCTTCCACCTGATGACGGAAGGGCGCATTGCCGTCTGCTGAGCAGGGCGGGGGCACCGCACTAGAGAAGTTCGGCACCCTTGGTCTCGGGGGAGAAGCGCGCCATCCACAACACGGCGACCAGCACCAGGACTCCGGCGATGGCGAAGGACCAGGCCAGCCCGAGGTAGGGCCACATGACCGAGGCGAAGATGAGCGGGCCGAAGCCCGCGCCGACGCGGGAGAACGTCGATGCCCAGCCGAAGCCCGACCCGCGCAGCTCGGTGGGGTAGAGCTCGGAGACGTAGGTATACAGCACGGGAATGGCAATCTGCACGACCATGCCGTAGGCAAGCAGCAGGGCCACCACCGCCGGGGGGACATCGATCAGGAGCGCGACGACGACCAGCGTCAGTGCGGACAACGGCCCGGTGACGGCGAGGATCCACTTCCGCCCGGTCTTCTCGACGAAGTAGGCGGCGATGATGACGCCGACCAGGCCGACGGCGGCCATGCCGGCCGTGGTCAGGAAGGCCCGCTCTGCGGCGAACCCGGCGTCGATGAGGATGATCGGCATCCAGGTCAGGGCAAGGTAGTAGACCAGCAGGATGCTGAAGAACAAGGCCCACGCCGCCGTCGTAATTTTCCAGTTAAATTTCCAGACCGCCCGGAACTGCGCCAGGACGTTGACGGCCGACAAGCGCGGCGCCTCGCTCGGTTCAGGCAGCCGCCATTCACGGACGGTTGCGCCGGTTCGCTCGATCATGCTGTTGATGACCTGCTCGGCCTCCGCCGTGCGGCCCCGGCTCACCAGATAGAGCGGGGATTCGGGCACCGATCGGCGGACCCAGAAGACCAGCAGCGCCGGCAGCACCATGATCAGCATGGTGAAGCGCCAATCGGCCACGGTGGCCATGATGAGGGCCGAGACGACGCCGCAGAGCGCGGCCCCGACCGGCCACCATCCGTCCATGGCAGTGAGGACCCGCCCGCGAAGGCGCCGCGGGGTGAATTCGCCGACCAGCGCATAGTCCACGGGGACACAGCCGCCAAGTCCGAAGCCCGCAATGAAGCGGAAAACGCAGAACCAGACGAGGTCCGGGGCGAACGCTCCGAGGACCGTGAAGAGCGAGAAAACCAGCAGCGTGGCAGTGAACGCCGTTTTACGGCCGATGATGTCGGCAATCGATCCCCAGATGAAGGCGCCCAGGGCCATGCCGATGAGGTTCGCGGTGCCGATCCACGCGGCCTGGGCCGGAACGAGGTCCCAGTGGTCAGACAGCAGCGGGATCAGGACGCCGTTGAGCGTGACGTCCCACGCGTCGAACATGAAGCCGAGGCCGCCAAGCAGGAAGATCTTGCCCTGCACCCGCCAGCGCCAGGGGAGTTCCTGCACGATTTGGTCGCCGGTGGGCAGGTGAGCGGTCTGCGTCATTCGTGGCCTTCCAGGGAGTAGCTATGGATACTTTAGTCGCGGGCGGCAGATGAGAACGCTCTCATGGAGTTCTCCCGAACGTCTCACATTCGGCGTGCATTGTTGATTCATCAGCACCTCACCGCACGATGAAAGGCAGGAACATGAACAAGCGCACCCTGTGGATCGCAACCGGAACCCTTGGCGTCATGGCAATCGGTGCCGGTGCCGCCGTCGCGGACTCCGGGTTCGGAAGCCAGGATCTGGGCCCGGGTATCGTCCAGGCGCCGGAAACACCGGCTGTTGCCCCCGTCGTGAACAGCAGCGTGTCGCCGGCTGCGGTGAATCTGGACCGGCAGGATGTGAAGACCGCGGCCTCCGCCGCTACGGCCCCGAGCCCGGTTAGCCCGGTCTCGGCACAGAGCGCGCCCTCGCCGGTCTCGGCCCAATCACCCGCCAGCCCGGTCTCGGCCCAGAGCGCGCCGTCGCCGGTCTCGGCTCAATCCGCGGTTTCGGCCCCGAGCGCGCCCTCGCCGGTCTCGGCCCACGCCCCC
>NZ_JBNHGL010000091.1:0-10536 GCF_059091245.1 Arthrobacter sp. Y3225116 | reverse complement strand
GGCTGGGGAAACTCACGCCCATCGAATATGAAACAATCAACCGGTCCGCACTCACCGCGGCCTAAAACCCCGAGTCAACAAAAGCCGGGGCAGTCCCCTCATGCGCCCAGAAGCTCATGGTTAGGCGGGCCGAATCGTAGGTGCGGAGGTCGTAGTTGGTTGTCTTCGGGTTGAGAACGGGCAGCTGTGTTTCGCGATGGAGGGTACGAAGAACCCGTCGGTCAACGATCGGGCAGGGGTGGCAAATGTCTCCAGCGCCGGCGAAGTATAGGTATTTCGTAAAAAAGTTGGGCCCGAGAGACTTGATGGCGTTGCCCCGCGGGCGCAATCTGAAAAAGGCTTTACTGGGATCGGTAGATGCGAGGCGGGCAGCATCGCGCAACAGCAGCCCCGTCCGCTCCGGATCGGCTTCCACCGACTGGATGCGTCGTGGACTGTTGCGGTGGCTTGAGCCGGTTCCCCAGGCGAGAGTGTGCCAAAACAGCCGAAGAGCGCCGGTACCGGTGTCGTCACTACCGGCAACGGCCGCCAAATCAAACAGGCTGCCACGACTGATCCGTCCGTTGGTCGTTTGCCCGTCGTGCCCAACTACTGGGTTCCCGGACAGGTGCGCGATTCGCTGGTTCCACCAGCCAAGGTTCAGTTCAAAGCCGTGATCGTCAATAGCCTCGGTACGCGAATGGGTGTCAACCCACTTTTGCAGGGAACGTGGGGCAGGGGATACGGCGAGCTGCGCTGTCATGGACATCACTCTAAGCAGGTTTTTGGATGATCTTCGCCTTTTGGGTCGAGCTGGAAGTAAAAGAAATATTTGCGCTCGCAGCAGGACCTGCTCGCGCCGCCCTTGAGCCCAATGGAAAACAACTGGCGATAATCGGGGACCAGCTTTTTGCTTCCAGGTAAGCCTGCTCCAATGACTCCTTGAGAAGGCCACTGTAATTTCCGGTGCAACGGATATCGGGATTGGGATTTCAGGCGATGCCGATGAATCCTTGCTCGAACAGTTCACTCACTTATGCCGTTGTGGAGGTCTATGTGCAACGGCCGTGTCATGCCTTAACTTTTTGCTAGCGTGATGGATGTTTCAAATCAGGCTAACCTGACGCCGAAGCCCGGCACGGCTCTGCATCGAAACATCACGTCTGCGCCCTAGTGTTGGATCCATAGATAGCAAGAGGGTCTTGTCGGGTCCTCCTGATGGTGGTGGAAAGGTAGGCCCGTGGCTGACGACCAGTGGACCCGGTTCATGGATTATGCGGTGAAGTTTGCCCAGGACGTAGACCTCGACTCCGAGGAGCGCAACTACAAATTGAAGTTCTCCGAGCGATTGGCAGCTACCCGCGAAGCATACCTGGGCGGGGCTGGGGATTGGTCTGAACGTCTGCGGAAAGACATTACTTCCGTGAACCTGATGCACTGGTTCCCGCTCGTGAAGCTGACCGAGGTAAGCCAGGCCCACCCTGAAGAATTTGGTGCGATTGTCGGTTTGCTCTGGCGGGACAGTATCGATGTACGACGAATGGCACCGTTCGAGGAACGCTTCCGGGAGATCAAGCCCAAGGAGCTGTTAGTTGGCGACATTACGTGCTTCGCTTCGCTCCTTCTCCTCGGCAGGAACCCGGCGGAGTTTCCGCCGTACCGCACGGCGGCCGTGAAAAAGTTCCTCAAGCTCGTGGGATGGACCGACCGGGGCGCCAATGAGGGAGCCGCCCGTCGATACGAGCTTCTCCTTGAGGCAATGGATGAGATTCTGCGGCTTGCGCCGGAGTTCGGCATCAAGCTCCGGGACAGGTTGGATGCGCAGGGCCTTATGTGGACAGTGATGAACGTCGATTCGGCGGACAGCTGGAGCGGTGAGGAAGCAGCGGCCTTCCGCGCTTGGCGCGGCGACAAGATCAAGACACCAGGCCGCCGGACCTGGCTTGTCCGCCAGAGCCAAGGCGGGGTGCCCATGTTGGAATCTTGGCAGGACGGTTCTTTCGTCTCCTTGCGGGCCCAGCATCTCGGGAGTCCAAAGCCGGGCAGCGGATTAAAGGAGATCGAGCAGGCAGTCAATGACGGATATCGTCATAGCGATTACGCCGAGCACAAGCTCCGGGCCGCGGAGTACCACCGCTTTCTATCTCTCATGAAGCCGGACGATCTGGTATTGACCCAGCATGAGGGCCGGCTTTACCTGGGCGTTATCACTGGCGAAGCCGGGTACGTCGAGGATGAGTCCTCACGACTCCGGCGCGACGTCGAATGGCAGCCTTCGTCCCTTGACGGCAGGCAACTGGGTGCCCCCCTGCCCCGCCTGCTCGAGGAGCAGGGCTCCGTCGTCGACCTTACCGAAGCGCTTGCTCAGGTGGAGCAGCTCTTCGAAGCCGCTGGCCTGACGGACGGCGAGCAGCCGGAAGGCGTCGAATCCCAGGCTCAACCCGCCGTCGTACCTGGATTGCGCAAGGCCACCGACGAGCTGGCCGCCGCGCTGCACGTGGCGCGCGAGGATCTGCAGGAGATTGTGGAGCTACTGGAGACACGCAACCAGATTGTCTTCTACGGCCCGCCCGGCACTGGAAAGACATACTTGGCCGGAAAGATCGCCCGTTACTTGGCAGGCGACGAGCATGGCGACCACGTCAAGACCGTGCAGTTCCACCCGTCCTACGCGTACGAGGACTTCTTCGAGGGCTACCGGCCGGCGCTGGGCGAGGGCGGGCAGGTGGGCTTCACTTTGGAGCCGGGACCGCTGCGCCGGATCGCTGCGGAGGCCTCCGCAGAGGGCAACCGGGACAAGCCGTTCTTCTTGATTATTGACGAGATGAACCGCGGCAACCTGGCCAAGGTGTTCGGCGAACTGTACTTTCTGCTTGAGTACCGTGACCAGAGCATCAACCTGCAGTACAGCCCGACTGAGACTTTCGTGCTGCCCCCGAACCTGTTCATCATCGGCACGATGAACACTGCTGATCGCTCCATCGCCATGGTGGACGCGGCCATCCGCCGCCGATTCGCGTTCGTGGAACTCCATCCGCAGGAGGGAATGATCGAGGGCATGCTGGCGCGCTATCTGGACGCGCAGGGGAAGGGCCCTCTGCGTGCACGGCTGCTGGATGCCCTCAACTCGGAGCTCGAGGCCGGCGACCGAGACCTGATGGTTGGCCCGTCTTACTTCATGAAGGAGCATGCCGAAAGCGACGCCGGCCTGGAACGAATCTGGCGCTACGAACTGCTGCCGCTGCTGGAGGAGCATTACTTCGGCCGGCTTAGCCGCGAGCAAGTCCATGAGCGCTTCGGGCTACCTGCGATCCGGAAGAAGGCAGCGCGGGTAGGCGCTGTGGATCTTGTTATGGAGGAATTTGCGGAGCTCGAGGCAGAGCCGCGCGGGGTCGACTTCGACGCAGGGGCGAACTGAGGTGATTTGGCACCTTGTGCTGGACGAGCTCCAACAGGAGCCCGTGCTTGCCGAATTCGACGGCGACACTGCCGCGCTGCTGAACAGCAGCAGCCTGGTCTCGGTGCAGCCGGACGTGCTCGGCGGCTGGCGTGTGCTGCCGGCCGGGCGGGTGGGCGCTGTGCAGGCGGGCGAGCTGCTGGTGGAGGTCCGGCCCAAGGCGAAGGTGGGGCTAGACCGGTTACTGTTCCTGCTTGGATATGCACAGAATCCGGGCTTCCGGCCCGACGAGGTGGCAGCAGACGAGGACCAGGATCTGTTCTCGGCACTCGCTGAATCCCTTGTCAGGCTGGGGGAGCGGGCCCTGTCCCGCGGTGCACTGTCCGGCTATGTGCATGTGGAGGACGCGCTGCGCACGGTCCGCGGACGCATTCGGGTCAGCGACCAAATGTCACGCCGGCCCGGCATGCTCCTCCCGATGGAGGCCTCCTACGACGAGTTCACCATCGATATCCCGGAGAACCGGGTCCTGCGCACAGCGCTGCGTCGGATACTCCAGCTGCCGCGCCTATCAGCCGAGATGCGCGGACGGCTGGCGCATCTGGACTCCCAACTCGACGGCGTTGCCCTCCTCCGCGCCGGGGCCCCGCTGCCTGCGTGGAGCGAGTCGCGAGCAAATGCCCACTATGGCCCGGTTCTAGGGCTGGCAGAGATCATCCTGCGGAATATGTCCGCCGAGGCAGGTCCGGGGAGGCAACAGTTTGCCTCTTTTGTGGTCAACATGGCTGCGGTGTTCGAAGACTTCGTCACCACCGCGCTAAAGGAGGCCTTGACTGCTGTGCCGGGGCGGACAGAATCACAGTACCGATGCTTCCTCGACGAGTCGGACGGTACGCGACGGCCACGCGTGACCATGTTCGCCGATGTCGTGCATGTGATTGGCGGGAAGCCGGTGGCCGTCTTCGACGCGAAGTACAAGGCGTCATCATGGTCCGGTTACCCTAACGCGGACCAGTACCAAATGTTGGCCTACTGCACAGCGTTGGACGTGCCGAGGGCTTGGTTGGTCTACGCCGACGCCGGGCCGGTGCGCGTGCGGAAGGTGTGGAACGCCGAAGTAGAGATCGTAGAGTTCCCGCTGGATCTGTCGCGTTCGCCCGAGGAACTGCTTGCTGCCGTCCGTCAGCTAGCCCGCCAGGCAGTGCGAGCTAGCTAACGTAACGCTTCAGGAGAGTCCAGCCGAACTTTTCGGACGAGTAAGCTCACCCGCGACATCGCTAGCTACGGGCAAGGGTCACCATGTCGCAGTGCTGTAATCGTTGACCAATACTGCTGATTTATATGATTCACTAAAAGCGTTTATCCGAATCTTGTTGGGGGAAATTTGAAAAAGTCTTTGGCCGTGTTCCTTGGGGCGATGTTTCTTTTGGGTCTAGCGGGCTGCGCATCTCCAGGATCAGCACAGACAGGAGGCGGAAGTTCAGCTCCCGAGTCCTCGGAGGTCGCCAGCGAGGCACCAGCGGAGGCTGTCGTGCCGGCCACAATAAAGGACATTGTTGAGTCTGGTTGGCTTGCAGGTACTGCCAAGCCCGAGTTCGGAGACGGTACGGAAGGCCGGGTGGACGTAGTTGCTTCCGCGCCAATTGCCGCCTCCCAAGGTTTCGGTACGACAGTTCCGATTGCTATCCGCAACAACACGCCTGACACGATTAGCAGTGTTGACGTATCGGGGGCTGCCAAGGACAAGTCAGGCAAAATTGTCGGTTCTGGCCGGAGCCAGGGGTTGAAGCCGGCCAACGTCCCCGCAGGCGGAATCGCTCTCGGCTATGTGTACTTCAGCAGCGACATTCCCAAAGACGCGAAAATTGACTTCACAGTCGCCTCACAGCCAGTTGCAGGTGAGCCGTACTTTAGGGATTTGAAAATGGACCAGGCCAATCTGGTGAACGACGCGGTCACCGGACAAGCAACCAACGTTTCTGATGACAAGCTGAACGGTCCCTATAGCGTTCTAGTAACCTGTTTTGACGAGCACGACAAGTTGCTGAGCACCCAGATTGCATATGCATCTCCCGACGCTGACCTCGAACCCGGGCAGAGTGTGACCTTCCAAGCTGACTTGTTCGGTGATCCTTGCCCGACTTTCCTTGTGGGTGCAAGCGGATTCAGTTCCCTGAGCTAAATCAACTGGTGGTTCCCGGTAATCGCCGGAGGATAGGCCGAGCGTAAACGGCGCGAGGTTGCAGTTTGACGCGGGCTACCGGACATTGGTCGTGGCGCGGGGCAGCTGCCACGGAAGGAACTCCTGCACGGCAGGATTTCCTTCTCCTGACCGGGCCGCTAAACGACGACGGCGGCAGCCGCCACTCATGATATCCGTCGGGCATAGTCTTCTTTGACGACTTCGAGGTGGAGCCAGGAGTCGGTGCGGCTGACGCCGGGGAGGCTGCGGATTTCTTCGAGTTGGGCGAGGAGGTCGCGGGGGGACTGGGCGGCGAGGGTGGCGATGGCGTCGAAGCGGCCGACGGTCTGGGCGACGAACTCCACGTGGGATGAGCTGCGCAGGAGTTCAAGGACCGCGTCATTGTCGCCGGAGAGGTTCAGGCCGACGCCCATGGACAGCTGCCGCCCGCCGGCGCCACGGGACTCCACCGCGCTGATCCGGATAATGCGGGCGTCCAGCAGCCGCTGCACCCGGGAGCGCACGGCCGTAGGCGTGAGCCCCACGGCGGCGGCGAGATTTCGGTAGCTGGTCCGGCCGTCCTGCTGCAGGATCTCGATGAGCTGGGTGTCCACGCCGTCGATGGTGACCTCGCCGGCGTACTGCGAGATGAAGAGGCCCTTGACCACCCGGGTGTAGACCAGCGTGTCGATGTAGGCGACGTTAGGGTGCTCGCGCAGCTGGGTGAGCACGGCGTGCAGTTCGTCGTGCGTGGCTACCCGGATCTCGGCGATCAGGTCATGGGTGCCGCCGACCGCCGAGACCAGCACGGCCTCCGACCACTCCGCCAGCCGCTGGGCAATATGCCGCACCGGCCCGGACGCCACCACCGAGACGTGCGCGATCACGTGCTGCCCCAGGAACGCCGGATCCACCGCGGCCACCACCCGGACCGTGTAACTGTCCAGCAGTTCCCGCAGCCGGGCAGAGACCGTGGCGCGCGGCAGGCCGAGCTCGCGTGCCAGTTCCTGGTAGCTGGCCCGGCCCTCCTTCTGAAGGGCACGGACGAGTTTTGTGTCGATCATTTCGGTGTGGTCCGCCAAAGTTTCCTTAACCTCCCAAGTGAGCACCGCCGTCGTCAATTATCCAGTGACGCGGCGCACAAGCAAGCCCTTTCGCTCAAACATGCGCGGGAACCGGAGCAGAAGTGGATTCACGGGGCCGTAACGCGACATTTGTGCTCTTGTTGGATTGTGATTTAGGCCCTACAGTCGCAGAGATCACAACGGCACTCATGCCCACACCTTAAGGTGGAAGACCATGTCTCATACATCAGCAGCCCGGCCGCAGTTCAGCCACGCCCGGGCCCGCCGCGCCGGACTCGCGGCGTTCGTCGGCACCGCCATTGAGTGGTACGACTTCTACATCTACGCCACGGCCGCGGCCCTGGTCTTCGGCCCGCTCTTCTTCCCGGAAGCGGACCGGATGACCGGCATCGCCGCCGCCTTCGCCACCTACGCGGTCGGGTTCTTCATGCGCCCGCTGGGCGGCATCATCTTCGGCCACATCGGCGACAAGTTCGGCCGGCGCCCCTCGCTGGTGATCACGCTGCTGATCATGGGCCTGTCCACCGTGTTTGTGGGCCTGCTGCCCACCCACGAGAACATCGGCTCCTGGGCCGCTGTGCTGCTGGTGGTGCTGCGCGCCCTGCAGGGCCTGGCCGTTGGCGGCGAGTGGGGCGGCGCCGTGCTGATGGCGGTGGAGCACGCGCCGGAGAAGCACAAGACCTTCTACGGCGGCTTCGCACAGTTGGGCAACCCGGCCGGCGCGCTCGGCGCCACGCTGATCTTCGCCTACCTGTCCGGGATCAGCGACACGTTCCTGGTGGACGGCGGCTGGCGCATCCCGTTCCTGCTCTCCGTGGTGCTGATCGGCGTGGGCTTCTGGGTCCGCTACCGGGTGGAGGAATCCCCGGTGTTCGAGGAGAAGGTCGAAGGCAAGGTCCAGTCCCTGCCGCTGAAGCACGCGCTGGTCACCAACTGGAAGCCGATCCTCATCGGCATCGGCCTGCTGCCCATCTCCACGGGCGGCTACTACCTGGCCACCACGTTCGCCACCGCGTACGGCACCGACCCGTCGGTGGGCCTGAACGAAACCATGATCCTCAACGCGCTGTCCGTGGCGGCCCTGGTCGAGCTCATCTGCACCCTGGGCGTCGCCTGGCTGGGTGACCGGTGGGGCCGCAAGCGGGTCATGTTCGTCGGCCTGGTCGGCTCGATCGTGCTCATCGTCCCGCAGTTCCTGCTGATGTCCACCGGTCCGGAATGGCTGATCTTCCTGGCGTTCGCCGCGATGCGACTGGTCATGACCGCCACCTACGCGCCGACCGCGACCATCCTGTCCCAGCTGTTCCGGGCACAGGCCCGCTACACCAGCATCTCGCTGGCCTACGGGATGGCCAACGCCATCTGGGCTGCCCTCGCCCCGCTGACCGCGACCTTCCTGTTCAGCACCACCGGCAGCATCTGGCCCGTCCTGATCATGTTCGGCGCCATGGGCGTGCTGAGCATCGTCTGCCTGGCGATCGCTCCCCAGCACCGCGACGAGGACGAATACGCCGACGACGCCTCGGCAGACGACGCCGAACGCACGAACAACAGCAACACCAATTTGGAGGCCTTCCGGTGAGGAAACTCAAGACTTTCGACGCTCCCGCGACCAGCTTCATCCCACAGCTGATCACGGCCGCCACCATCCACACCATGGATGAGGAGCGCCCGACGGCGGAGGCCATGCTCGTGCACGACGGCCGCCTGCTCGCCGTGGGCACCGAGGCACAGTGCCGCGCCGCCGCCGTCAACCTCGGCCTGCCCGACCCGAAGGAACACAACGCCGGCGGGGCCACCATCGTGCCGGGCTTCATCGACGCGCACGCGCACCCGCTGATGTACGGGCAGCTGAAGACCTGGGTGGACTGTGGGCCGGAACGCGCCGGCAGCATCCCCGAGATCGTGGCGCTGCTGAAGGAACGGGCGGCCGAGACCCCCAACGGCCTGCCCGTGCGCGGCTTCGGCTACGAGCACACCAACCTGGTGGAGGGCCGCCACCCCACCCGGCAGGAGCTCGACGAGGTCGCCACCGACCGCGAGGTGTACCTGATGAACGCCTCCGGCCACGGCGGCGTGGTGAACTCCTACACTTTCGAACTGCACGGCGTCACCAAGGACACCCCCAACCCGGCCGGCGGCGAATTCTTCCGAGACGCCTCCGGTGAGCTGACCGGCGAGCTCTCCGACGCGGCCTGCAACATCCTGACCGGGCTCGAGGGCGTGAAGATCGGCCACCACGGCCCGAACTTCCACCTGGCCGACGCCCCCGAGGAGCACCTGCGCCAGCTGCAGATTGCCCAGGAGAACTTCCTGGCCGGCGGCGTCACCACCATCGGCGACGCGCAGGTGTCCCGGCGCGAGTTCGACATGTACCTGCGCATGGCGGAGGAAAACCAGCTCAAGGTCCGGGTCAGCATGTACCTGCTCTCGCACCTGCTGGACGAGGCCGCCGAGATGGGCCTGCACGGCCAGTTCGGCAA
This sequence comes from Arthrobacter sp. Y3225116, assembly GCF_059091245.1. Classification (NCBI taxonomy): domain Bacteria; kingdom Bacillati; phylum Actinomycetota; class Actinomycetes; order Micrococcales; family Micrococcaceae; genus Arthrobacter; species Arthrobacter sp. Y3225116. The sequence continues at coordinate 1,410 of NZ_JBNHGL010000091.1, read as the reverse complement.
CGCGCGGCTCAGCTTCGCCGGCTTCAAGTTCTACGCCGACGGCACCCTGGGCGGCTGGACCGCGTACTTCCCGGACGGCTACGTGGGCGACCCCTGCCGCACCGGCCAGCTCTACCACGACCCGGCCGACTACGCCGCGCTGATCTCCAAGGCGCACCGGCTGGGCCTGCAGACCGCCACCCACGCGCAGTCCCCGACGGCGCTGGAGATGGTCATCTCCGCCATCGAGGCCGCGCAGGCCGAACGCCCCGATACCGATGCCCGGCACCGGATCGAACACTGCGGGCTGCCCACGCTGGAGCAGATCGACCGAATGGCCGCCGCGGGCATCCACCCGGTGAACCAGCCGCAGCACTACTACAACTGGGGCGAGGGCGTGAAGGAAGCCGTCGGCACCCCGGGCGAACGGTTCAACCCGCTGGGCGAATTCGCGGCCGCCGGCGTACGGGTGACCATCAGCTCGGACGCCCCCGTGGCCGAACCCAAGCCGCTGGAAGCCATCCAGGCCGCCACCAACCGCATCACCCGCTCCGGCGTCAAGCTCGGATCGGACGCGCTGCTCATCACGGCGCGGCAGGCGCTGGCGGCGCACACGATCAACGCGGCCTACACGCTGGGCCGCGAGGACGACCTCGGCTCGCTGACCGCGGGCAAGCGGGCCGACTTCGTGGTCCTCGCCGGCGACCCGCTGGCCGTCGACGCCGCCGAGATCTCCGGCATCCCGGTCCTGGAAACCTGGGTGGACGGCATCCAGCGCTTCACGGCCGACCGCCCCGTACTCCGCACGGAAGAGGTGCAGCATGTCTGAGCACACCCCGGCGGCCACCCCCACGGTCACGCTGCCTGAGGGCGTCGTCGCCGATAACACCGGCCTGGCCATCATGACGGCCCTGCGGAACTACGGCATCGACACCATCTTCGGCATCCCCGGCACGCACAACCTGGAGTTCTACCGCCACCTGACGCCGCTGGGCATCCGCCCGGTGACCACCCGGCACGAACAGGGCGCCGGCTACGCCGCCGACGGCTGGGCACAGCAGACCGGCCTGCCCGGCGTCGTCATTACGACGTCGGGGCCCGGCCTGCTCAATGCGCTCTCCGCGGCGGGCACCGCCTATTGCGAGTCCCGGCCGCTGATCATCCTGTCGCCGGGCGTGCCCGAGGGCGAGGAGTTCGCGGACATCGGCTCGCTGCACGAGACGAAGGACGCCACGGCCGCCGTCGGCGCGATCGTCGAGTGGTCGCGCCGCGTCACCTCCGCCACGGAGGCGGTCCAGGGCATCCACGACGCCTTCGAACTCTTCCGTTACGGGCGCCCGCGGCCGGTGCACATCGAGGTCCCGCTCAACGTGCTCGAGGGTCCCTTGGACGCGCCGGCGGATCTGCTGCAGGCCGCGCCGCGGCGTGAGC